>NZ_JBPKJK010000179.1:0-17672 GCF_051756985.1 Saccharothrix sabaoui | reverse complement strand
GCATCGCGGTGAAGTCGTCCTCGGACACGATCGGCACCCGGTAGGCGCGCGCCCGCCGCGCCTTGCCCGACAGCGTGAACGGGTCGGCCGCCACCAGCACCCGCGTCGACCTCGTCACCCAGCCCCGGCCGACCAGGCCGGACGACGCCGCGCGGTCCAGCCACACGTCGCGCGGCGTGCGCGTCTGCCCGGTGAACACCACCGCGTCACCCCGGGCGAGCGTCACCGGCACCGGCGTCACCGACGCGCCCGCGGCCACGCCCCGCCGCACCTCGGCGACCGCCGCGGTCAGCCCCAGGTCCGGGAACGGCCCCGGGAACCGCCCCGGGAGCGGGAACGCGGCCGGGTCCGCGAGCTGCGCGGCGAACAGCAGCGCCGTCGCCCGCGCGTCGTCCAGCGCGGAGTGCGCCGTCCCCGGTTCGATCCCCGCCGCCGCGCAGCACGCCGCCAACGACCGGCGACCGCCGGCCAGCCGCATCGTGCACAGCCCGTCGACCTCGACGTCCACCCCGGCGCGGGCGAACTCCGCGGCCAGGAACCGCGCGTCGAACGCCAGGTTGTGCGCCACCACGACCCGCCCGGCCAACCGCTCCGCGAGTGCGCCCGCCACCTCGGCGAACGACGGCGCGTGCCACACGTCCGCCGCGCTGATCCGGTGCACGTGCTGCGGCCCCAGGTCGCGGCCGGGGTTGACCAGCGTGCACCACTCGTCGGTGATCCGGCCGCCGTCGTCGACCCGCACCACCGCGACCTCGACGACCCGGTCCGCGCGCCGCGCGGCGAACCCGGTCGTCTCCACGTCGACCACCGCGTACCCCATGACCGGCGCACCCTACCGACCCCGGTCAGGCCCGCAGCGCCCGCACCACCAGCGCCACCACCGAGTCGGCGTACTCCCGCGTCAACGGCCCGCTGCGCAGCAGCCACCGCTGGTACAGCGCCCCCAGCAGCAGCTCGGCCACCGCCTCCAGGTCCGCGTCGACCCGCACCTCGCCCGCCCGCCGCGCCACCCGCAGCCGCTCCTCCAGCACCACCCGCCGGGGCATCAGCAGCAGCGTCACCAGGTCGGTCCGCGCCTCGTGCACCAGCGCGCGGCACACCTGGTCGAACCGCCGGTCCTCCAGCTCCACCACCGCGTCCCGCAGCTCGACCACCAGGTCGCCCACGAGGTCGTGCGTGATCACCGCGTCCGGCACGGCGGGCACCAGCTCGACGAACGCGTCGAACAGCAGCGGCCCCTTCGACGGCCACCACCGGTAGATCGTCTGCTTCCCGACCCCCGCCCGGGACGCCACCGCCTCGATCGTCAACCGCGCGTACCCGACCGCCTCGACCAGCTCCAACGCGGCCACCAGGATGGCCCGCCTGGACCGGTCGCTGCGCCGCGCCGCGTCAGGTGGCATCCCACGATCGTAGGGGTCCTCACGTCCCGTCACACGCGTCTCATTTGGATGAATCTGGCCAACTCTGCAGGGTGAGACACGCCGGCTGTGCTGGGGAAACACGCTAATGCCATTCAGGCGCCATTCAGCGCACCGCAAAAATGCGGACGATGTGCGAATTGTGTGCTGGTAATCTCTGCGCCCTAACCGCTGTCCTTCGGTAGAAGCGCATTTGCTTGCTAGGGGAATGAATGTTCACCGATGGTGTCGGACCGGTTGTCGTCGCGGTGGACGGGCCGGCTGCCGCTGGTAAAACCTCTACCTGCCTGGCGCTGGCCGAAATTTTCGGTCTCACGTACCTCGAAAGTGGCCGGACCTATCGTATCGTCGCCTTCGAAGCTCTGCAACGTGGAATTCCCACTGATGATCAACATGCGGTGGTGACGTTGTGCGACGACCTGATCGAGAAGAGTCGCACGACGAGCCTCCTGGCGGACGGTCGGTACTCGTCGAGTTCATTGCGCTCCGGATCGGTCAACGTCGCGGTCTCGGCGGTCGCCAAGATCGCCGATCTCCGTCGTCGGATCACGGAACTCGTGCGGCTGTGGGCCACTTCCCAGGCGAAATGCGTGGTGGAAGGCAGGGACGTCGGTACGGTCATCTTCCCGGCGGCACCCGTGAAGTTCTACTTGACCGCGGCCCCCGAGGCGAGGGCCGCGCGCCGGGTCGCCCAGGAGCGTGCGGGGTCGTACGACGAGGTGCTCCAGGACGTGATCCGTCGCGATCGGATCGACATGGCTCGCGCGGCATCGCCGCTGGTGCCGGCCCGGGACGCGCTCATGATCGACACCACCGAACTCACGCTCGGGCAGGTGGTGGACCGCATGGCCTCGGTGTGCAAAAGCCGCGGTGTGCCGATTCCATGATCGGCGGCGATATACCGGTGTGACGACGCGACCGTCATGACAATCGGAAGGCGTGCATCCGAATGGAGGAGGTTGCTCTCCCGACCGGTGAGGGCGCGCTACCTTGATCAGGTCGGTACGGCCTGAGCACTGATCGGTGGGCTACATGTAGAGCGAGGAGTGTGATGCGGCGATCAGCAGCGGTACGAGAAGTCGGAGCAGTGGCTACCAGGGGGGCTGATTGCCTGTTCTGCAGCTTCGACGACACGTCGATCAACGACCTGCTGGTGGACGGCGAGTTGTGCTACGTGCGCCGGGACAACTACCCGGCAGCCGAGGGACACGTGGAGGTCGTGCCGAAACGGCACGTGGAGAGCTACTTCGACCTCACCGCCGAGGAGGCCGCCGAGGTCTACGCACTGATCAAGGAGGCGCGGCGGCTCCTCGACCGGAGTTACCACCCGGACGGCTACACGATCGGCGTCAACGAGGGACGCGCCGCGGGCCGCACCATCGACCACCTGCACATCCACCTGATCCCGCGCTACCGCGACGACGTGGCCGATCCCCGAGGGGGTGTCCGGCACGTGCTGCCCGGCACCGACCCGGATGAGTGGGGCTCCTAGCGCTTGACCGCGTCCACGATGAACCAGGTGCCGCGACGGCTCGACGTGGACCGCACGGACCCGAAGCCCGCGACCTGGAGTTCGGAGACGACGGACGCGCGGGTGCGCAGTGAGAACCACCGCTGGAGCGACAGGCGACCGCCGTCCATCCACCCCTCCGCCTCCCCCTCCTTGAAACTGATCGAGACCGCACCTCCCGGCCCGAGAACCCGGCCGAGTTCGCGGAAGACCTCGAGGTGGTGGCGGCGCGGCAGGTGGAGCACGCTCGCGCAGGCCCAGACCCCGCCGAACACCCCACCTCGGAACGGCAGCGACAGCAGGTCGAGTTGCACGACCTCGACGGCGTCGCACCGGGAACGGGTCATCTCCAGCATGCGTTCGCTCAGGTCGCCGGCGATCACGGTGGCACCCCGCGCGGTCAGGTACTCGGAGTCACGGCCGACGCCGCAACCGAGGTCGAGCACGAGACCGTCGCGCGGGACCGCGTCGATGAACCTGTCCAGTTCGAGGGCGAGGCCGGGGAACTGGTCGAGGTGGCCCGTCGTCGTGGCGTACTCGTCGGCGCGCTCGTTGTAGATCCGGCGGGTCGACCGCGCGATGCCCCTCGCCGTGTCCGGCCTCACGTGCACTCGAAGTTCTCCCGTCCGATGGCGATGCCGAGGTTGCTCATCTCCTCCAGCAGTTCACGTCGGTGGAGGACCCCGTGACCGCGACTGGCGTCCACGCTGATGCAGCCGATGAACTTGTTGCGGCCGTTCCTGATCGGGGTGGCGAACAGTGCGGTGCGGTGCTTCACCTCCTGGAAGGTCTTCCACGACAGGTTCATCACGGAAGCCGCCCCGAACCTCGCGACGTGCTCGTCGAACTTCTCGCGGTCGGTGAGCTGCGCGACCAGCGGCGCTACGTCGAACTCGATCTCGCGGTCGAGCTGCCAGCACAAGCCGACCGCACCAACCCCCCGCGTGGGGTGGAACTTGCGCGTCGCCGGGTAGCTCGACATCCGGTAGGTGGCGACCCGCTTGAGCACACCGCGCACCGGGTGTCGCAGGGTCCTGCGCTTGCGCCAGAAGTGCATGGCCAGATCCCCCATCGGCAGCGGCGGCCGCACTTCCTGGCTGATCACGAGCAACGTGCCGAACGTCGAGAGGACGCGGCGCCGCATGACCACGTCGCGGTTCGCCGCGGAACGCGACTGCCGGCTCTCGAACGGTGTCAGCGCACCGAAGACGCCGGCGATGCCGAGGAGCACGAGCAGCAGGTAGGGGCGGTTGTCCAGCACAGCGGTCCAGAACTGCTTCGAGGGCACGTCGTACGCCTTGCCGGCCAGGCACAGCGTCGCCGAGAGCAGTACCGCCTTGTCGATGGTCTTGGCCGTTGCCCTCCTCACGTACTGCGGTCGCCCGACTCGTTCGGGGAATGTCGCCAAGCCCTGCCCGGCAGGCTCGTGCGCGTTCCGTCGGTACGCACCAGGGCGACGTCCCGGTCTTCGGTCACCACGCCGATCCGGTGGAAGCGGAGCTGGTCGGACAGGGCGTCGACGTGCTCCGCGGGGACGGTGAAGACCAGTTCGAAGTCGACCGAGTCCCCCATGGACAACGTCAGCGGGTCGAGCCCGAGGTGCGCGGCCACGGCGTTCACCGCGTCCGGCACGGGCAGGTCGCGCTGGTGCACGGTGATGCCGACACCAGCGGCCTCCGCGATGGCCTCCAGGGTGGCTTTCAGGCCGTCCGAGGTGTCCTGGCAACTCGTCACGACGCCACTGCCGCTCAGCGCCAAGCCCTCCTCGACCCGAGGTGTCGGGCGCTTCCAGTTCGCGAGCATGCCGGCGAGGTGGTCCGAGTCGATGGCGGAGTCGGGTACACCCGCTCGCAGGTAGGCCATGGCCGCGCCCGCCAGTCCTGTGGGAGCTGTGAGGCACACGACGTCCCCGGGTTTTCCGCCCGACCGGAGCAGGGAACCGCCCGAAGGGCAGACGCCCAGGGCCGAGGCGGACAGGATGAGGCGTTCGGCGCCGCCGACGTCGCCGCCCACGTTCTGGCAGCCGGACAGCGCGCAGGCATCGCGGATGCCCTCCAGCACACGGCCGAAAACACTGTCGGTCATGTCGGGCGGGTAGCGCACCACGGAGAGCAGGCCGATGGGGTGAGCGCCCATCGCGGCTATGTCGCTGATGTTCGCGGAGGCCAGGTAGTACCCGAGGTCGTACTCGTCCAGGTAACCCATTTCATACAAACGGAACTTGGGTCCGCGTACGTAGTCGGAGCCGACGACCAAATCGTGTTCCCCGCTGAACCGGAATATCGCACAGTCGTCCTGGGCGTCCGCGCCGGCGATCAGTTCGACCTTGCTCCGGTCGAGCCGGACGACCGGGGAAAAAGCGTCGACCTGATTGCTGAAAATTCTGACGACAGTATTTGCCAGTCTGGTCGGCTCGTCCGAGAAAACGTTGTCCTGCGGCACGTCGTCAGTCCTTCGGGGTCGCATCGGGCGATCCGAGGCGTTCGGGCCAGTGTTCGACCGTCCGCATCGTCGACCGGAGGGCTTCCTTGCGCATGACGACGGCGTAGTCCCATTCGGGGTCGTCGATCGACAGCGTCGTACCGGCCACCGAACGCAGGTACTGCCTCCGCTGCCCCGCCGTGGGGAGGTACACGCGGCAGTGCCCCCCGTACAGGCGCAGGAAGTAAGCCGAGTCCGGCCAGGGGGGTCTGCCCAGGGCTGCCGGCGAGGGCAGGTCCAGGTGGCGGAGTCCGTCGGCGATCATCAGTTCGTCCACGGCGTCCCCGTCGACGGGGAGGAAGTGGAGGTGCGCGTGGGTGATGCAGGCGTGGCTCTCGTGGTTCGCCGTGGACCCGTGCTCCATGACGAGCGGTTCGCGGAAGGTCTCGGCGTACAGGCGCGTCACCTGCCCGACCAGGCTCTCGGTTTCGCCCGGGTGCCCGCGAAAGACCTGGGCGAAGGACAGGTAGTGTTTTTTCGGCAGCAACAGCAGGTGGCCGACCGCGAGTGGTGACATGTCGGCGAGCAACGTGAACTTCTCGGACGAATAGATTCGGCGAGAAGGCGGGTTTCCCTCGTAGAACCGGTTGAAGGACGTGTCGACCGCGCCTGAGATCTCCTCGCAGAAATCGGCTCCCGTGCACTGCACGGTGCTGATCATGGTCCCCCCTGTCGTCTGCTGCCCGGTACGGCTCGACGCAAGCTGCATTTTGCGTGCGGAACACGCGGTCCCACGCTTCTCTGTCGAGGTTAGCTCGGACGAGGCAGGTGCACGTCCGCAGTTGTGCGGGCATCTCCGGGTGTCGATCGAAAACGACATCGGGAGCTCGATGATTCCTGGGCGCGGTGAATCTTTTGCTCGGGTGAAACCGATAAATGCGGCTTCCCGCAGCGCGTTCGCCGAATGACCTGTGGTGGGCGTCGGCGCTTGCCGATGCACCGACGGCCGGTCCGGGACCGCGGGGTGCACCGCCTGCCCGGGAGCAGCGGCCACGACTTCATCGGCCATCCCACCTCCCGCGGCTGTTCCTGTTCGTCGATGCCGGACCTACGGCCGGACCGCCTGCGGCAGAATCGCCGGGTGCAGATCGGGATGCTCGGACCGTTCGAGGTGCGCGCGGACGACGGGGTCCCGGCGGAGGTGCCCGGCGCGCGGTTGCGCGCGCTGCTGGCGGCCCTCGCGCTGGAGCCCGGCCGAGTGGTGCCGAGGGCGACGCTGGTCGACTGGATCTGGGGCGGGCGCCCGCCGTCCGACGCGGCGAACGCCCTGCAACGCCTGGCCTCCCGGTTGCGCCGGGTGCTGCCGGACGGGGTGGTCGACGGGCAGGCGGGCGGCTACCGGTTGGCGGTGGAGCCCGACTCCGTGGACGCCGTGCGGTTCGAACGCCTCGTCACCCGGGCCCGCACCGGCGGGGAGCCCCGGCGGGCGGAACTGCTGCGCGAGGCGCTCGGCCTGTGGCGCGGCGCGGCCCTGGAGGACGTCGGGCTGTCGGACAGCGCGGCGTTCGACGCGGCGGTCACCCGGCTCGACGGGCTGCGCCTGACCGCGCTGGAGGACCGCTTCGAGGCGGAGGTCCGGCTCGGCCTCGGCGCGGAGCCGGTCGCCGAGCTGACCGGGCTGGTGGCCGCGCACCCGCTGCGGGAGCGGCTGGTCGCCGCGCTGATGCGCGCCCTCGGCGCGGCCGGCCGGAGCACCGAGGCGCTGGAGGTCTACCAGCGCACCCGGGAGGCCCTCGCCGACGCGCTGGGCGTCGACCCCTCGCCGGAGCTGTCCGCGCTGCACGTCGCGCTGCTGCGGGGCGAGGTGGGCCGGCGGGAGGAGAGCCGCGGGACGAACCTGCGCGCCGAGCTGACCAGCTACGTCGGCAAGGACGCCGACGTCGCCGCGGTCCGCGGGCTCGTCACCGGGCACCGGCTCACCACCCTGATCGGGCCGGGCGGCTCGGGCAAGACCAGGCTGGCCGCGGAGACCGCCCGCACGCTGCTCGACGACCTGCCGGACGGGGTCTGGCTGGTGGAGCTGGCGCCCGTCGTCGCGGGCGGTGACGTGGCGCAGTCCGTGCTGGCCGTGCTCCGCCTGCGGGACGGGGTGCTCGGCGGCGCGGTGGAGGCCGACCCGGCGGACCGGGTCGTCGCCGCGCTGCGCGAGCGGGAGGCGCTGCTGGTCCTGGACAACTGCGAGCACGTGATCGAGGCGGCGGCGAAGTTCGCCCACCGCGTGCTCGGGGAGTGCCGGCGGCTGCGCGTCCTCGCGACCAGCAGGGAACCGCTGGGCATCACCGGCGAGGCGCTGTGGCCGGTCGAGCCGCTGGCCCTGCCCCCGGTGGACGCCGACGCCGACGCGATCGGGTCCTCACCCGCCGTCCGGCTGCTGCGCGAACGGGCCGGCGCGGTGCGCAAGGACCTCGCGGTCGACGACGCCGCGCTGTCCACCATGGCGCGCGTCTGCCGCGCCTTGGACGGGATGCCGCTGGCCATCGAACTGGCCGCGGCCCGGTTGCGCACCATGTCCCTCGACCAGCTCGCCCACCGCCTCGACGACCGGTTCCGCCTGCTGACCGGCGGCAGCCGCACCGCGCTGCCCCGCCACCGGACGCTGCGCGCGGTGATCGACTGGAGCTGGGAGCTGCTCAACGACGCCGAGCGGGTGGTCCTGCGCAGGCTCTCGGCGTTCTCCGGTGGCGCGAGCCTGGAGGCGGCCGAGCGGGTGTGCGCGGGCGACGACGTCGAACCGCGGCAGGTGCTCGAACTGCTCACCGCCCTGACCGAGAAGTCGCTGGTGGTCACCGAGGGCGACGCGGCCCCGCGCTACCGGCTGCTCGGCACCATCGAGGAGTACGCCGCGCACCGGCTCGCGGAGGCCGGCGAGGCGGAGTCGGTGCGCCGCGCGCACCTCGCGCACTTCACCGGGTTCGTCGAGGCCGCCGAACCGCACCTCCGCCGCGCCGAGCAGCTGGAGTGGCTCGCCGCGCTGGAGGGCGAGCACGACAACGTCGTCGCCGCGATGCGGGGGGCCCTCGCGGCGGGCGAGGCGCACGGGGCGATGCGGCTCGCGGCCGCCGCCGCCTGGTACTGGTGGCTCGGCGGGCGCAAGGCCGAGGGCAACGAGCTGATCATGGCGGCCACCGCCGTGCCCGGCGAGGTGCCCGACGGGACGCGGGTCGTGGTGTACGCGTTCATCGTGTCGTTCGTGACCTCCGGGCCGGGCGACCAGTTCTGGGCCGAGGAGTGGATCCGCAAGGCCCACGAGATCAGCCTGCGGGTGACGAGCCCGCACCCGGCGGTGCGGTTCATCGGCCCGCTGGAGAGCATGCTGCACGGCCAGGACGCGTTCCTGCCCGCGTTCGAAGCGCTGCTCGTCGACGACGACCCCTGGGTGCGCGCCCTCGCCCGGTTGCACCTGGGCAAGCTGCGGATCGTGCTCGGCCACGACGGGCGGGAGGCGGACGCGCACCTCGAAGCGGCGCTCGCCGAGTTCCGCGCGATCGGCGAGCGGTGGGGGATCTCGTTCGCCCTGGCCGAGCTGGCCGACCGGATCGCCGTGCGCGGCGGGTTCGCCGCCGCGTGCGAGCACTACGAGCAGGCGATCGCGGTCGTCACCGAGCTCGGCGCGCTGGAGGACGTCGTGCGGATGCGGTCGCGGCAGGCCCAGCTGTACTGGCTGCTGGGCGACGCGCGGGCGAGCGCGGCGGCCATGGTGGAGACGCAGCGGCACGCGGACCGGACCGCCTGGCCGCAGACGGTCGTCGAACTGGCCCTGCTGAAGGCGGAGCTGGCCCGCTGGAGCGGTGACGCCGAGGAGGCGCGCCGGCAGTTCGCCGTCGCCACGGCGGCGCTGGGCGACGACGCCGAGCAGCCGAACATCCGCGCGATGGCGCACGACCTGCTCGGCTACCTCGCCGACGGGCTGGACGAGGTCCGCGACCACCGCGCGGCGGCCTTCCGCGCGGCGGCCGAGGCCCGGCACCCGGTCCTGGTCGCGCGGGTGCTCGTCGGGATCGCGGACCTGGCGCTGCGCCGGGAGCGGCCCGAGCAGGCCGCCCGGCTGCTCGCGGCGAGCGCCGGCGTGCGCGGCCTGCCGGACCGCTCCCACCCGGACGCGGTCCGGGTCGAGGCGGCGGTGCGCCGCGACCTCGGCGACGCGCGGTTCACCGAGGTCACCCTGGAGGGCGCGCGGGCGGACTGGCGCGAACTGGCCGAGGACGCCCTGACCCCCTGACCGCCCGCGCCCCCGACCGCCCGCGTTCCCCGACCGCCCGCGCCCCCCGACCGCCCGTGCGCGATCACCAGGTGACCGGCAGCTCGTGCACGCCGTAGATGTTCATGTCGGACCTGACCCGCACCTCGCCGGCGGGAACGGCGAGCCCGAGGGTCGGGAAGCGGCGCAGCAGCGCCTCGAACCCGGCACGCATCTCGATGCGGGCCAGCTGCTGGCCGAGGCACTGGTGCACGCCGTGCCCGAAGGCCAGGTGGCCGCGGGCGCCGCGGCGGACGTCCAGGGTGTCGGGGTCCTCGAAGCGCCGGGGGTCGCGGTTGGCGGCCAGCAGCGAGACGATGACCGTCGACCCCTCGCGGATCGTCTCGCCGCCCACTTCGAGGTCCTCGGTGGCGTAGCGGAAGAAGATGTCGGCGACGGACAGGTAGCGCATCAGCTCCTCGACCGCGCCGGGCAGCAGGTCCGGTTCCGCGCGCAGCGCCGCCAGCTGCTCAGGGTGCTCCAGCAGCGCGAAGGTGCCCAACCCCAGCATGTTGGCCGTCGTCTCGTGGCCCGCGAGCAGCAGCAGGAAGGCGACGCCGGTCAGCTCCTCGACGGTCAGCTCGTCGTGGCGCGCCAGGTCGGACAGCAGGTCGTCGTCGGGCTCGGCGCGCTTGCGCGTGACCAGCCCGGCCAGGTACGAGTTCAGGGCGCCGTAGGCGGCCATCTTGTCCTCCAGCGCCACCTCCCTCTCCATGAACTTGGCGGAGTTCGCCTGGAAGGACTCCCGGTCCTCGTAGGGGACGCCGAGCAGTTCGCAGATCACCAGCGACGGCAGCGGCAGCGCGAACTCCCGGACCAGGTCGACCGGCGGGGTCAGGCGCGCCACCTCGTCGAGCTGCCGCTCGGCCAGCTCGACGACGCGCTCCTCCAGCGCCTTCATCCGCCTGACCGTGAACGCGCCGGTGAGCATCCGCCGCAACCGGGTGTGGTCCGGCGGGTCCATGGCGATGAACAGGCCCGGGACCTGCGGCGACGGCTCGGTGGGCGCCGGCATCCCGGGGGTCTCGTACGGCATGTGGAGGACGCCGATGTCCTGGCGCGAGCTGAACCGGGTGTCGGCGAGGACCTGGCGCACCTCGTCGTAGCCGGTGATCAGCCAGCCCTCGTGGCCGTCCTGGAAGAGCAGCGGGCTGACCGGGCGGGCCCCGCGCAGCCCGGTGATGGCGCGGGGCGGGTCGAAGGGACCCGCGTCGCGCTCCGTGGGCAGGCCCTGCGGTACGGGGACGGTGCTGGTCATCCGGTGTCCTCTCGTGGTGGTTGTGGTCACCACGATCACCGGGTGACCTGACACGCCGCTGACACGGCCCGGACACCGCCCCCACGTCGTCATCCCCGCGCCGTCACCCCTGCGCCGTTACCCCTGCCCGCCGCAGAACACCTCGTCGAGGAGCTTCCCCAACGACTCCCGGAAGACCCCCTGGAGGGACAGCTCGGCGTCGTCCACGTAGGTCAGCGAGGCCGTCAGGGTCCTGCTGCCGTCCACCGAGCGGTACATCAGCGTCGCGTAGCCCTGCACCCCGCCGTTGTGGTTGAGGACCGCGCCGCCGCAGCCCGGACCGAGGTCCAGCACGAACAGCCCCAGGCCGTAGCCCGTCGCGGGGTGCGGTTCGCGCATCTCGGCCAGCAGCGGCGCCGGGAGGAGCGTCCCGCCCGTCAGGCCGGCCATGAACGCGGCCAGGTCCGCGGTGGTCGAGACCAGGTCACCGGCGCCGGGCACCCACGAGGGGTTCTGGCGGGTGATGTCGACGACCTCCTCCCGGCCGTCCTTCTGGTACCGGTAGTAGGCGTGGGCGTGCGGCCCGGGGATGCCCGCGGAGGTGCCCGGCACGACGGTGTCCCGCATCCCGAGCGGCCGCAGGACCCGCCGCCGGACCTCGTCGGCGTACGAGTTGCCGGTGACCGCCTCGATCAGCAGCAGGGCCAGCGCGTAGTTGGTGTTGCTGTAGCTCCAGCCCGTGCCGGGGGCGAACCGCGCCGGCCTGGACAGGGCGTACCGCGCCAGCTCCACCGGCCGGTAGGTGCGGAACCGGCCCTCCACCCACTCCGGGCCCGACCAGGTGATCCCCGGCTCGACCGTCCCGTCCGGGCGGACGTCGCCGGTGTGGTTGGACACCCCGCTGGTGTGCTGGAGCAGCATCCGCACCGTGATCCCCGGGTCCAACCCGAGACCCGGCAGGTGGTCGGCCGCCGACGCGTCCAACCCCACCGCGCCCTCGGCCACCAGCTGGAGCACCACGGTCGCCGTGATCGTCTTGGTGGCGCTGCCGATCCGGAACCGCCCGTCCGTCGGCGGCTCCGCGGCCCCGCCCAGCCTGCGCACGCCCGCGCTGCCGACCCACTCGCCCCGCTCGTCGCGCACCCGCAGCTGCATCCCCGCGATGCCCGAGTCGACGGTCTCCCGCATGATCGCCCGCAGCTCCGGGCGGTCCTGCCCGGCGGCGACGGCGCGGTCCGCGACGGCCACCCCCGGCGCGACCAGCCCGACCAGCAGCGACGCCACCAGCGCCACGACCCCCGCCCGCCGGACCCCCGCCCGCCGGACCCCACCGCGCCCGGCACCCCTGCTCGACCGCGACCACGCGGCCCCGTTCCGTGAACTCGTCATGGCGACCACGATCACCGGCCACCCTGACACCGCACCGCCACCACCCTGACGCCGAGCCACCCCGACGCCGAGCCGACGGCGCGGCCTACCCCTGGGCCAGGTCGGCGAACCGGCTGTAGTGCAGCTGGTGGGCCACCGTGATGGTGGCCGTCGGACCGGCGCGGTGCTTGGCGATGATCAGGTCCGCCTCACCCGCGCGCGGGTCGTCGCGCTCCCACGCGTCGGGCCGGTTGATCAGGATCACCATGTCCGCGTCCTGCTCCAGCGAGCCGGACTCGCGCAGGTCGGACAGCTGGGGCCGCTTGTCGGTGCGCTGCTCCGGGCCTCGGTTCAGCTGGCTGATCGCGATCACCGGGACCTCCAGCTCCTTGGCGATGAGCTTCAGGTTCCGGGAGAACTCGGAGACCTCCTGCTGGCGGGACTCGCTGCGCTTGCCCGACGACATCAGCTGGAGGTAGTCGACCACCACGAGCCGCAGGTCGTGCCGCTGCTTGAGCCGCCGGGCCTTGGCCCGGATCTCCATCATCGTCAGGTTCGGCGAGTCGTCCACGAACAGCGGCGCCTCGCTGATCTCGCTCATCCGCCGCGCCAACCGCGTCCAGTCGTCGTCGCTCATCTTGCCGCCTCGCATGTCGCCGAGCCGGATGCGGGCCTCGGCGGAGAGCATGCGCATGACGATCTCGGTGCGCGACATCTCGAGCGAGAAGATGGCGCTGGTCAGACCGTGCTTCACCGAGCAGGAGCGGGCGAAGTCCAGTCCCAGCGTCGAGTTGTGCGTGGGCACCATCGACCGGCCGGCGAGGTAGAGGTGGTCCGCGTTGTCCACCTCGACGCACCGCACCGGGACGCTCTCGACCGGGCGGACGTCGACGATGAACCGCGATCCGGTGCGGGCGGTGCCCGCGGCCCGGCGACGCTCCTTCAGCACGAGGCGCTTGCGTTCGAGGCGGAACACGTCGTCCTCGGTGCCGAACGTCAGGATGTACGCGGTCGACGACTCCTCGCTGCGCCCGCGCACCCGCTTGGTGCTGGTCGAGCACCGGTAGCCCAGTCCGACGACCAGCTCGCGGACGTCCTCGGCCAACCGCCGGTTGGTCACCGAGAACTGCACCGAGCCGCCCGCGGTGACGGTCCCGTCGGTGTCGAGCAGACCGGCCAGCAGCGCCCGCCGCTGGGCGGTGGACGCCCGCAGGTAGGTGGCGGGGACGTGCTTGTCGCCGAGCACCCCGAGGCCCCGCAGGAGCGCCTGGACGGTGCCGTGCCTGCCGTGGCAGTCCTGGCAGCGGCGCAAACCGCTCGACGGCCCCCCGCAGTCGGGGCAGGTCGGCGCGGGCAGCCGGATGCCGTGGAGGAGACCGCCGTGCGGCACCACGTCGTAGCCCTCGGCCTCGACGTGCCAGGCGATCTCCGGGTCCGCCGTGGTGAACCGCGCCGACGCCGAGTGCCCGTCGCCCAGCCACGCGCCGAGCGTGTAGGGACCGATCGGCAGGTCGGCCTCGGGCAGGTCGAGCGGCGCGGTGTTGGTCACCGAGTGGTTCAGGCGGGCGTCGGCGGTGCCGCAGCGCAGGGTCGCCGCGATCTCCCGGGTGGTGCGGACCTCGGCGGACGCGTGCTTCGAGCGCCGCGACGCGCGGGTCTCGGTGAGCCACTGGTGCTCGGCGTCGGCGACGATCACGGTGCCGTCGGAGAACTCGACCTCGTAGCACGGCCGGCCGTGCATCACCCCGGTCGCCGCGACCACCCTGGTGGGCCTGCCGTCGGCCCCGACGAGGTGGTCACCGACCTCGACCTCGCCCATCGTCGTCCAGCCCGTGGGCGTGGCGAGGGGGGTGTCCAGGGCGAGCGCCTTGCCCACGCCCGGCCGGGCCGCGACGATGATCATCTGACCGGGGTGCAGGCCGTTGGTCAGCTCGTCCAGGTCGGCGAACCCGGTGGGGATGCCCAGCGACGACCCGCCGCGCGAGGCGATGGCGTCGATCTCGTCCATGGTCGGCTGGAGCAGCTCCTCCAGGACCACGTAGTCCTCGGTGGTGCGGCGCTCGGTGACCTCGTAGATGGCGGCCTGGGCGCGGTCGACGACCTCGTCGACATCGGCTCCCTCGGCGCCGTTGTAGCCGAGCTGGACGATCCGGGTGCCCGCCTCCACCAGGCGCCGCAGCACGGCCTTCTCCGCCACGATCTCGGCGTAGTAGGAGGCGTTCGCGGCCGTCGGCACGGTGGCGATCAGGGTGTGCAGGTAGGGGGCGCCGCCGACGCGCAGCAGCTCGCCCCGGCGCTCCAGCTCCGCCGAGACGGTGATGGGGTCGGCGGGCTCGCCGCGGCCGTACAGGTCGAGGACGCAGTCGTACACGGCCTGGTGCGCCGGGCGGTAGAAGTCGTTGGGCGCGAGGACCTCGACGACGTCGGCGATCGCGTCCTTGCTCAGCAGCATGCCGCCCAGCACCGACTGCTCGGCGGCGAGGTCCTGCGGCGGCTGCCGTTCGAAGCCGGGCTCGGCCATGCCCCGGTCGTCCACCAGCGCCACCGTGAGCTCACCCCAATCTGCTGCCGTGCGGATGTTTCTACCCCGTCCGACCGACAAAAGCCGGTAACCCGGGTGCGGCGATTCAGCGACGCTAGAGGCCCCCGGTTGGACCAGGCAAACGGGACTGTGGACAACCCGGTGGACAGCTTGGGGATGGCGGGCCGAACCTGACCACAGGGCCTGCGAAACCTGTGGACAACTTGGGTACAAGTGGGTCCGTGACAGAAGTTGTGCCTGCTCAGACCCTGTGGATGAATTTGTGGACAACCGGTATGTCACAGCCCCGGCGTGTCGCGTGTTACCGCCTCTTCGGCGTGTCGCGCACACCGCGTCACACGAGTTGTCCACAGCCGAACGCACGAAAGCGCCGCCCGACCAGAACACCTGGTCGAACGGCGCTCCCGCGTGGAAAGTGCCTGGGCTCAGCCCTGGGCGGCGACCTCGACGGCCAGCGCCACGGTGACCTCCGGGTGGAGGCGGACGTTCACCGAGTGCTTGCCGAGGGTCTTGATGTGGCCCGCCAGGTCCACGGCCCGCTTGTCGAGCGTCGGGCCGCCGGCCGCGCGCACGGCCGACACGACGTCGGCCGAGGTGACGGAGCCGAACAGCTTCTTCGAGCCCGCCGCGGCCTTGGCCTTCAGCGTCACGGAGCCCAGGCCCTCCAGGGAGGACTTGATCTCCTTGGCGTGGTCCAGGTCGCGGACCCGGCGGGTCTCCTGCGCACGGCGGATGACCTCGACCTGCTTGGCCGCGCCCTTGGTGGCGACGATCGCCAGGCCGCGGGGCAGCAGGTAGTTGCGGCCGTAGCCGTCCTTGACCTCGACGATGTCGCCGGGGCCGCCGAGGCCGGTCACGTCAGCGGTGAGGATGAGCTTCACGATGCCGTCCCCTTTCTCAGCGAGCCGTCGAGGTGTAGGGCAGCAGCGCCATCTCGCGGGCGTTCTTGACGGCGACCGCGACGTCGCGCTGGTGCTGGGAGCAGTTGCCGGTGACCCGGCGGGCGCGGATCTTGCCCCGGTCCGAGATGTACTTCCGGAGCAGGGTGGTGTCCTTGTAGTCGATGAGGTTGGCGTTCTTGTCCTTACAGAACGCGCAGACCTTCTTCTTGGGCTTGCGCACAGGCGGCTTGGCCATGTGTGGACTCCTGGTATTACGCGGTGAAGTGTGGATGGACCGGTGCGCGGGTCTAGAAGGGGGGCTCGTCGGCGAAGCCACCGGAGCCGGCCGGCGGGGCGGAACCCCACGGGTCGTCAGCCGGGGCGCCACCGCCACCGCCACCGCGGGACTGACCGCCGCCGCCGCCGAAGCCGCCGCCGCCGTCACCCCTGCTCACCTTGTTGACCTTCGCGGTCGCGTAGCGCAGCGAGGGGCCGATCTCGTCGACCTCAAGCTCGATGACGGTGCGCTTCTCGCCTTCCTTCGTCTCGAAGGAACGCTGGCGAAGCCGCCCGGTCACGACTACGCGCGAGCCGCGGGTGAGGGACTCGGCCACGTTCTCCGCGACCTGCCGCCACACGTTGCACCGCAGGAACAGCGCCTCCCCGTCCTTCCACTCGCCGCTCTGGCGGTCGAAGGTGCGGGGCGTGGAGGCGACCGTGAAGCTCGCCACCGCGGCACCCGACTGGGTGAAGCGCAGTTCCGGATCGGCGGTCAGGTTCCCGACCACCGTGATCGTCGTCTCGCCGGCCATGGTCGGGAGCTCCTAGGCCCTGGCTGCCTTGGCGGCCTTCGCGGCGGCCTTGGCGTCCGCCTTGGCCGCGACCTTCGCCGCGGTCTTGGCGGCCCGGACCGGGTCGCGGCGCAGGACCTTGGTCCGGAGCACCGTCTCCTGGAGGCCGAGCTGGCGGTCGAGTTCCTTCACCGCGTCGGGGGTCGAGGTCAGATCGAGGATGGCGTAGATGCCCTCCGCGTTCTTGTTGATCTCGAAGCTCAACCGGCGCTTGCCCCACACGTCGACCTTCTCCACGTTGCCGCCCGTGGTGCGGATGACGTTGAGGAACGTGTCGAGGGACGGCGCGATCGTGCGCTCGTCGAGACTGGGGTCGAGGATGACCATCACTTCGTAATGACGCATGTGGACCACTCACCTCCTGTGGACTCGGCGGCCACGGACGTTCCGTGGCAGGAGGGTCTGTCGCGTCAGCAACCCGAAAAGGGTAACAAACCCCCGGACGGGTAAGTCCGGGGGCCTGTTCACGCAGGTCGGGCGTCGCTCACAGCTTCCAGTTGTGGAAGTTCGCGAAAGCCGGCTCGGTGATCCGGGTGCCCCGGTTGTGGTCCCCGTAGCCGTACGCGTGCACCGCGATGGCGCAGTACGTCGTGCAGCCGACGTGGTAGACGGCCGAACCGCTCTGCCCGCCCACGGTGTCCAGGTGGTAGGCGACCTGGCGGGTGTAGAGGGCCGAGACCGCGCTGCTGGTGAGCCACTGGGTGGCGCTGGGCTTGTCCTGCGGGTAGCCGGCGCTGCTCACCGCGCTGCCCGCGCCGGGCGTGGACGCCCAGTTCATGCCGTACCAGCCGGTGGTGGTGCCGACGGTGCAGTTGAGCTTGAGGGCGGCGTAGTCGTACTCGACGCTGGCGCTCTGGGTCCAGCCGGTGACGCTGAAGACGCCGGACGTGCCGCAGCTGCCGTACGGCGAGGTGGCGCCGTTGCGGCCCGGGTAGACGGTGAAGTTGGTGTTCCAGGCCCCGGACGCGCCGCCGGAGTGCACGCAGTGGCCCGCGGTGGCGACGGCGTTCGCCGCGTACAGCCAGCCCGTGCACCAGCTCGTCGCGCCGTTGGGCTTGGTGTAGGTGAAGTAGACGTTGGCGCGCGCCGGGTAGACCGTGGTCGGGGTGACCTGGGTGCGCTCGTCGGGCGCGATGATCGACGC
>NZ_JBPKJK010000178.1:0-17717 GCF_051756985.1 Saccharothrix sabaoui | reverse complement strand
CTCCAGCACGCCGACGTACCACAGCTCGTTCCCGCCGACCTTGGTGGCGTGCCCGTTCGGGTCGCGGAGGAGCGCGTCGACGTAGTCGGGGCGCAGGAGGCCGCGCTGCCGCGCCGCGCTGGAGCGCAGGGCGCTGCCCACCATGTCGAGGACGGGGCCGTCGAGGCGGGTGAGGGCGGGCACGGGGAAGTAGCCCTTCGGCCGGTCGACCACCTCCGGGGGCAGCACCTCCCGCCCGATGTCCTTGAGGACCGCCTTGCCGCCCTGGCCGGACTTCAGCTCCGGCGGGCACGCCGCCACCAGCTCGACGAGGTCCTGGTCGAGGAACGGCACCCTGGCCTCCACGCCCCACGCCATCGCCATGTTGTCCACCCGCTTGACCGGGTCGTCGGGCATCAGCAGGTGGGTGTCGGTCCTCAGCACGGCGTCCAGCGCCGTGTCCGCGCCGGGTGCGCCGAGGTGCCGGGCGAGCAGGTCGCCGCTGACGTCGTGCCCGGCGAGCCACCCCGGTTCGAGGATGCCCGCCAGCTCGTCGTGGTCGTGGTCGTGGAACGCCTCGCGCAGGACGGCGGCGGCCCGGTCGCGCGCCGCGCCGGCCGCGGGTTGGTGGTAGCGGTAGCCGGCGAACACCTCGTCCGCGCCCTGGCCGGACTGCACGACCTTGACGTGCTGCGACACCTCGCGGCAGACGAGGTGGAACGCGGTGACGTCGTGGGTGCCCATCGGCTCGCTCATCGCCGCCACCGCCTGCCCCACGGCGGGGGCCAGCTCCTCGTCGCCGACGCGGAGCTGGTGGTGGTCGGTGCCGAACTTGTGCGCCACCGCGTCGGAGTAGGCGAACTCGTCGCCGTCCACGCCGTCGCGGTCGGTGAAGCCGATGCTGAACGTGCGGGGCCGGTGGCCCTCCTCGGCGAGCAGCGCGACCAGGAGGCTGGAGTCCAGCCCGCCGGACAGCAGCACGCCGACCTCCACGTCGGACACCGTGCGCCGCCGCACCGCCGTGCGCAGCGCCTCGCGCACGGCGTCCCGCCAGTCCTGCGCGGTCCACCCCGAGTGCTCCGGCCGCCGGGTGTAGGACGGCTGCCAGTAGACGTGGTCGCGCGGCTCCCGGCCCGGTTCGAGGACCCGGATCGTGGCGGGCGGCAGTTTGCGCACCCCGCGCAGCACCGTGTGCGGCGCGGGCACGATGGAGTGCCAGGTCAGGTAGTGGTGCAGGCCGACCGGGTCGAGCCGGGTGTCGATCCCGCCGCCCGCCAGCAGCGCGGGCAGGGTGGACGCGAAGCGCGTGCGGCCGGCGACCTCGGCGACGTAGAGCGGTTTGACCCCGAGCCGGTCGCGGACCAGCAGCACGCGGTCGCGGCGCAGGTCGACCAGGGCGAAGGCGAACATGCCGACGAGGTGCTCGACGAACCGGTCGCCCCAGCGGTGGTACGCCTTGAGGACGACCTCGGTGTCGCTGGTGGACGTGAACCGGTACCGGTCGGACAGCCGCGCCCGCAGCTCCTCGTGGTTGTAGACGCACCCGTTGAACGCGATGGCCAGGCCGAGTTCGTCGTCGACCATGGGCTGCGCGCCCCTGTCGGACAGGTCGATGATGGACAGCCTGCGGTGCCCGAGCGCGACCCGCCCGGCCGACCACTGGCCGCCGCCGTCGGGGCCGCGCGAGAGCATGGCCCCCGTCATGCGGGCGACGGCCCCGGCATCCGGTACACCCGCGTGGTCGGTCACGACCTCACCGGCGATTCCGCACATGGTTCCACCTCGGCTCATCCGATCGGCAGGGCTGGTCGAACCCGTGTACCCCGATCACACGCGATCAAGCGCCGTGACCTCGGCACCCGATCGGACCCGCCGCCTTCCCCCGTCCGGGAGTACGCGCCCGGACGGCGTGGTCACCGAGGGTGATCGTGACGGTGGGCTGCGATGACAGGGGGCCGTCCACCCGTGGTGGGAAACACGCGCGCAACGACCTTCGGCGGGTTGACTGCGCCCGTTCGCCGGCCTCCCATGTACCCCATGCACCCGTCGCCCGCCGCGTCACCGTGCGTGCTCGACGCACCGCCGGCCCACGCCGGCACCGGCCCGCACCCCGACCTGGACGCGGCCACCATCCCGCACCTGGTCGGCCTGATGGAGGCGGGTGCCCTGACGGCCACCGAGCTGACCGGCGCCTACCTGGCGCGGATCGCCGCGGTGGACCCCCTGGTGCGGTCGGTGACGGCCGTGGCGGCGGACGCGCTCGACCAGGCGGCCGAGAGCGACCGGCGACGTGCCCGCGGCGAGGCCCGGGGCCCGTTGGACGGCATCCCGGTGCTGCTCAAGGACAACATCGACACCCGATCGGGCGCCACGGCGGGGTCGCGGGCGCTGCTCGTGCCGCCGCGCGACGACGCCGAGCTGGTCCGGCGGCTGCGCGCCGCCGGGGCCGTGGTGCTGGGCAAGACCAACATGTCGGAGTGGGGGAACTTCCGCTCCCCGTGGGCCACGTCCGGGTGGTCGGGGGTCGGCGGCCAGACCGCGAACCCGCACGTGCTCGACCACAACCCGTGTGGCTCGTCGTCCGGCTCGGCCGCGGCGGTGGCCGCGTCGCTGGCGCAGGTCGCCGTGGGCACCGAGACCGACGCGTCGATCGTGAGCCCGGCGGGGCACTGCGGCGTCGTGGGGTTCAAGCCCACGCTCGGCCGGGTCAGCGGTGACGGGATCGTGCCCATCTCCACGCGCCAGGACACCGCCGGCCCCATGGCCCGGCACGTCGTGGACGCCGCCATCCTGATGTCCGTCCTGGCCGGTGGCGGCGTGGACCACGCCACCGCCCTCGCGCCGGGCGCGTTGAGCGGCGCGCGGGTGGGCGTGTGGCGCCGGGCCGGGTTCAGCGCCGAGGTCGACCGGGTCGTGGAGTCGGCGGTGGCGGTGCTGCGGGAGCACGGCGCCGAGGTGGTCGAGGTCGAGCTGCGCCACCTGGCCCGGATCAGGGAGGCGGAGCTGCCCGCGCTGATCACCGAGTTCAAGCACGACCTGGAGGCCTACCTCGCCACCCGGCCGGGCGCGCCGCGGACCGTGCGGGAGCTGATCGCGTTCAACGAGGCCGACCCGGGCGAGCCGGCCGCGTTCGGCCAGGAGCTGTTCTTCGAGGCGGAGAAGGCGCCGCCCACCAGCGACCCGACCTACCGCGCGCAGCGGCGCACCGCGACCGCGCTGGCGCGCAGGTCGATCGACGAGGTGCTCGCGGCGCACCGCCTGGACGTGGTGGTGGCCCCGACCAACGGCCCGGCGTGGCGGACCGACCGCGCCGGCGACCCGGCCGGGGTGGACACGGCCAGGCCGGCGGCGGTCGCGGGCTACCCGAACGCGACGGTCCCGGCCGGGTTCGCCGGCCCCCTGCCGATCGGCGTGTCCTTCATGGCCGGTCAGGGGGCCGACGCGGACGTCCTGCGGTTCGCGGCGGCGTTCGAGCGGGCCGCGCCGGTGCGCCGCCCGCCCGCCTACCTGCCGACGCTGCCGTAGTCGCCGCGGGCGGGTCCGGTCACCCCGCCGGTCAGCGCTCGCGGACCACCACGCGGAAGCTGCCCAGCTCCGGGTCGGCCGGGTCGGGGAGCTGCATGCCGGCGGCCAGGCCGCTGCGCACGTACTCCACGACCTCCCGGGTGATCACCTCGCCGGGCAGCACGGCGGGCGCGCCCGGCGGGTAGGGGGTGACCATCTCGGCGCTGATCCGGCCGACGGCCCGGTCGGCGTCGACCTGCTCGACCTCGGCGAAGAACGCGTCGCGGGGCAGCATCGCGGTCTCCAGCTGCAGCTCGTCGGGCGTGGGCAGGTCGACCGGCTTCGGCGCGGGCATGTCCCGCGCGGCCTCGACCAGGGCGCCCAGGGCGTCGAGCAGGACACCGGCGGTGCGGTGGTCGTCGGCGTGGGTGAACTGGGCGACGACCCGGCGGTGGTCGGACAGGCCGACGGTGACGCGCCGGTGCTCGCGCAGCCAGTCGGCGGCCTGGTAGCCGCTGATGCCCAGCCCCTCCAGGTCGACGACCATCTTGAGGGGGTCGAGGGCGTGGGCCAGGCCGGGGCCGGTGAACTCGGCCTCGCCCATCACGCGCAGACCGGGCAGCTCGTCGATCGCGGCGCGGGTGGAGCGGGCCAGGGCCAGCACGGCGGTGAGCAGCTCCTCGCCGTGCTGCACCATCTGCCGCCGCCACCCGTCCAGCGTGGCGTACACCAGGGAGCTGGGGCTGGTGGTGCCCAGCAGGTCCTCCCGCGACTTGAGCACGTACGGGTCGACCAGGTCGCCCCGCAGGTGGAACACCGAGCTCTGCTCCACGGCCGCGCCGGACTTGTGGACGCTGGTGACCACCACGTCCGCGCCCGCGTCCATGCCCCACTGGGGCAGGTCCGGGTGGAAGGGCAGGTGCGCGCCCCACGCCTCGTCCACGATCAGGGGCTTGCCGAACTCGTGGCAGACCTCCGCGACGGCGGCGATGTCGGCGCACGTGCCGTAGTCGTTCGGGCTGACCAGCAGCATCCCCTTGACCTCGGGTTCGGCCTCGAACAGCGCCCGCACCCGGTCCGGGCCCGGCGGGTGCGACAGGTGTCGCTCGGCGTCCCAGTGCGGCGAGAGCCACACCGGCGACACCCCGCTGAGGATCAGCGCGGAGATCACCGACTTGTGGGCGTGGCGGGGCACGATCAGCTTCTCGTGCGGCCCGGCGACCGACAGCATGGCGCTCTTGATCGACAGCGAGCTGCCGCAGGTGGAGAAGAACGCGTGCTCGGCGTCCACGGCCTCGGCCATCAGCTGCTGGGCCTGCTCGATCACGCCCCCGCGGTTCAGCCGGTCGTCCAGGCCGTTGACCGAGATCACGTCCGAGGTGAACACGGCCTCGCCCACGACCTCCAGGACCCGGGGGTCGACCGCGCGGCCCTGGCGGTGTCCCGGCGGGTTGAACGGGGTGAACCCGCGCTCGTGGAACGCCTGCAACGCCTCCAGCACCGGTGCTCTGCTCTGGTCCATGCGAACGGAGTAACCAGTGTGGTGCCGTTTGAACACCGGGCTCGTCCGATCCGGGCCCGCGGCCCGCCCGATCACGCTCCGACGTGCGTCGTCGGGTGAGTTTGTCCGCATCCGGAAGTGGTATTCCAGCGCCCCCGGTGATCGGGACGAGGTCACCGGGGGGCGTTTCGGGTCGGTCGAACAGCGGGCCGACCACCTCGCGCGTGCTCACCGATCGATGAGGACATGATGATCAACGACGATCGCCGCGGTGACCCCGGCTCCGAACCCCCCACGCTGGGCGTCGAGGAGGAGTTCCTGGTCGTCGACCCGGTCAGCGGACGCCCGCTGCCGGTCGCCGACGAGGTCATCGGCCTGGCGAACGGCTTCGGCGGCGACCTGCAACCGGAGCTGACCCTGACGCAGGTGGAGAGCAACACCCCGGTGTGCCGCGGCATGAGGGAGGTGCGCGGGCACCTGCTCGGCGCGCGGTCCACGGCCGCCGCGGCGGCCCTGCGGGTCGGGGGGCAGCTGCTCGCCGTCGGCGTGTCGCCGGCCGGGCCCGCCGCGCAGCCGTTCAGCGACGGGGACCGCTACCAGCGGATCGGGCGGGACTACGGGATGCTGGCCGCCGAGCACGGGGTGTGCGGCTGCCACGTGCACGTGGCCGTGCCCGACCGGGAGACCGCCGTGCAGGTGTGCAACCACCTGCGCCCGTGGCTGCCGGTGCTGCTGGCGCTGACCGCGAACTCGCCGATCCACCAGGGCGTGGACACCGGGTACGCGAGCTGGCGCTCGGTGATGACCGGCCGGTGGGCCTGCTCGGGCGCCCCGCCCTACTTCACCTCGCTCGCGCACTACGAGTCGGTGATCGACATGATGGTCGACACCGGGGCCGTGCTGGACCGGGGGATGGTCTACTGGGACGTGCGGCCGTCGGACCACCTGCCCACCGTCGAGGTCCGGGTCTCGGACGTACCGGCCACGGTGGACGAGTCGGTGCTGCTCGCCGTCCTCGTGCGCGCCCTGGTGACCACCGCGGTCCGCGCCGTCCAGGCCGGGGACAAGGGGCTGCCGGTCTGCGGCGAGGCTTTGCGCGCGGCCTACTGGCGCGCCGCGCGCGACGGCGTCACGGGCAGCGGCGTCGACCTGTTCACCGGCCGCTGCGTCCCGGCCGTCCAGCTGCTCCGGCAGTTGGTGCGGCACGTCCGGCCGGCGCTGCGGGAGACCGGTGAGCTGCGCACGGTCAACGCCCTGCTGACCAAGGTCCTCCGGGACGGCAACGGGGCCGTGCGGCAGCGGCTGGCGTTCGGGCGGCGCGGGCGGCTGGAGGACGTGGTGGACGTCCTGACCCGCACCACGGCCCAGGACTGCCTGCCCGGGACCGCCGCCTAGGACCAGGGCGGTCGGCCGCCTCCTGGGTGGTCGTCCGCCGTGCGTGGACGCCGCGTCGCCTGCACCCGGCGGCGCGGCGTCCGTGCGCGGCGGGTCGTGCGCGGCGGGTCGTGCGCGGCGGGTCGTGCGCGGCGGGTCGGGCGCGGCGGCCGGGCGCGGCGGCCGGGTGCGAGGCAGCCCCCGGCCACGCTGGGGGGAGGCAGCGGCCGGGGGCGGGTGTGGGGGTCGGTGCGGCGGTCGCCTCTCGGCGAGTGGCACGACGCGGCTCCAGCCGAACGGTGTTCCGCGAAGGCTTGGGTGAGGCCCGGGGACACGGACCGCACCGACCACTGGGCACAACGGTCCGCCGCGTGCCGGTGTTCCCGCGACCGCTCCCGCCGGGAGGTGTCCTGCCTCACCCCGAGCCCCGCTGCGCCGCCCGTGCCCGGTGCCGGCTCGCCGCGACCCGCCGGCCGAGGACGCCGTGCCTCGGGCCGAACAGGTACGCCAGCAGGAACACCGCCCCCTGCACCAGCACCACCATGGCGCCCGACGCGGTGTCGAGGTGGTAGCTCAGGTACAGCCCCACCACCGCCGCGCCGACCGACACCGCCGGCGCGATCACCAGCATCCGCCCGAACCGGTCGGTGAGCAGGTGGGCGGTCGAGCCGGGGATGATCAGCATCGCCACCACCAGCACCACGCCGACGACCTGGAGCGCCACCACGCAGGTCAGCGCCAGCAGGCCGAGCAGGGCCGCGCCGAGCAGGCGCGGGTCGAGCCCGATGGCGTGGGCGTGCACCGGGTCGAAGGCGTAGAGGGTGAAGTCGCGGCGCTTGAGCAGCAGCGCGGTGAGCGCGACCGCGCCCAGCACGGCGATCTGGGCCAGGTCGGCGCGGCCGACGCCGAGCAGGTTGCCGAACACGATGTGGTTGAGGTCGGTCTGGCTCGGCGTCACCGAGATCAGCACCAGCCCGAGCGCGAACAGCGTGGTGAACACGATGCCGATGGCCGCGTCCTCCTTGACCCTGCTGGTGTCCCGGAGCACGCCGATGAGCGCGACCGCGAGGAACCCGAACACCACCGCGCCCAGTGCGAACGGCGCGCCCAGGACGTAGGCCAGCACGACGCCCGGCAGCACGGCGTGCGACACCGCGTCGCCCATCAGCGACCAGCCGATGAGCACCAGCCAGCACGACAGCACCGCGCACACGGCGGCGGCGATCACCGTGGCCGCCAGCGCCCGCAGCATGAAGCCGTAGGCCAGGGGTTCCACGAGCAGGTCGTAGGCGGTCGTCACGCCGGCTCCTCCTCGCGGGCGGTCACGTCGAGGCCGAACGCCCGCACCAGGTTGTCCGGCCGCAGCACCTCGTCCGGCCGGCCGTGCACCAGGACCCGGCGCATCAGCAGCACCGCCTCGTCGACCAGGCCGGGCAGCGCGTGCAGGTCGTGGGTGGACACCAGCACCGCCGCGCCGTCCGCGGCGAGTTCCCGCAGCAGCCGCGTGATCGTCGCCTCCGACCGCTTGTCCACGCCCGCGAACGGCTCGTCGAGCAGCAGCACGCAGGCCCCCTGCGCGATGCCGCGCGCGACGAACGCCCGCTTCCGCTGCCCGCCCGACAGCCGGCCGACCTGCCGGTCCGCCAGGTCGGTCAGGCCGACCCGGTCCAGCGCCCGGTCGACGGCGTCGTGGTCGGCCCGGCGCGGGCGACGGGTGAACCCCAGCCCGCCGTGCCGCCCGGTCATGACCACGTCCCGCACCGACACCGGGAACGCCCAGTCCACCGCCTCGTTCTGCGGCACGTACGCGAGCCGGCCGGAGCGCCGCGCCGGACCCGGTGGGCCGCCCCGCACGCGCACCGCGCCGCGCTCGGGCCGCACCAGGCCGGTGATCGCCTTGAACAGCGTGGACTTGCCCGACCCGTTGACGCCCACCAGCCCGCACACCCGGCCGGGCGCCAGGGACATCGTGACGCCGTCGAGCGCGAGCACGTCGCCGTAGCGGACCGTCACGCCGTCGACGTCGACCGCGTTCACGCGCGCTCCCCGGTCAGCGCGTCCGCGATGGTCCGCGCGTCGTGGCGGACCAGGTCCAGGTAGGTCGGCACGGGACCGTCCGGCGTGGACAGCGAGTCGACGTAGAGCACGCCGCCGAACGCGGCCCCGGTGGCGGCGACGACCTGCCGCATCGGCGCGTCGGACACCGTGGACTCGCAGAACACGGCGGGCACGGCGTTGGCGCGCACGAAGTCGATCACCCCCGCGACCTGCTGCGGGGTCGCCTGCTGCTCGGCGTTGACCGCCCACAGGTAGCGCTCGGTCAGGCCGGCGTCGCGCGCCAGGTAGGAGAACGCGCCCTCGCAGGTGACCAGCGCCCGTTCGCCCTCGGGCAGCACCGCGAGCGCCGTCACCAGCTCGTCGTGCACCCGTTGCAGCTCGCCCCGGTAGCGCTCGCCCGCGGCGCGGAAGTCGGCGGCGTGCCCCGGGTCCAGTCCGCTGAACGCCGTGACCAGGTTGTCCACGTAGGTCCGCACGTTCAGCGGCGACATCCAGGCGTGCGGGTTCGGCTTGCCCGCGTAGGCGTCCTCGGCGATCGGCACGGGCGCCACGCCGTCGCTGACCACCACGTGCGGCGCGTCGACCTCGGCGACGAACCGCGCGAACCACGCCTCCAGGTTCAGCCCGTTGTCCACGACCAGGTCGGCCGCGGCGGCCCGCTTGACGTCGTCGGGCGTCGGCTCGTAGCCGTGCACCTCCGCGCCGGGCTTGGTGATCGACTCGACCCGCAGGTGGTCGCCCGCGACGTTGGCGGCGATGTCGGCCAGCACGGTGAAGGTGGTCAGCACCACCGGTCGGTCGTCCGACGCCGTGGTGCCCGTTCCGGCGCACGCGGCGGTGAGCAGTGCGGAGGTGATGGCGCCGACGGCGCTGAGCAGCTTCGACATGCCCCGGACCGTAGGGCGGGTGCGTCCGGCGGTCCGGGGCGTGCACCGAAAAGCGCAGCGCGGGTGGCCCGTTCAGCCCACCGCGACGCCCGTCCCGCCGACGCTGCGCAGCGGTCCGTCCGCCGAACGGACCTGCTCCCGCCCCGATCGTCGGCGGGGCGGGGCGCGCTCAGAACCAGTGCAGGCAGTGCGGGGGGCGCTCGGCGCGGTGCCGCCGAGGTAGACCGAGCCCAGGTCGCTCACGTCCAGGGACAGGTCGGGCTCCCGGTCCGTCGGGGTGCACGCGGCCTCGCCGCCCCGGACGGTGAGCAGGTAGCGGTCGCGCCCGCCGAGGAACGGGTCGTCGACGTCGAGGACGAGTTCCCCGTCGGTGGACCAGCCGCGCGAGGTCAGCGCGCGCGGCACGTCCAGCAGCCGCACCCACAGCCAGTCGGTGTCGTCGCTCACCTGGGCGGCGCGGAAGTCCGCGAGCCGCCGGCGCAGCGGGTCGTCGGCCGGGACGTGCTTGAACACGACCCGGGTGACCAGGTCGTGCCCGAGCGCGAACCGGGCCAGGGCGGTGGAGGCGGCGTCGTCCACGGCGACGGTCTCGTCGACCACCAGCGTGCCGGGCTCGCCGAGCGAGTAGGAGGCGTACCCGTCCGGCACGCCGCGCGCGTCGCGGTGGACGGCGACGTGGCGCGGCGTCGTGGAGACCGGCGGCTGCCCCGCGCCCAGCGCCCACCAGCGGTGCGGCCGGGACAGCGCGCCGGGCTGCGCGCGGCGGTACCGGTCGTAGACCTCCTCCAGCAGGTCGCCGCACCCGGCGCGCCGCAGCACCTCGACCGCGCCGGTGTCCGGGGCGTCGGCCGCGCCGCGCGCCCGGGGGACGGCGAGGGCGGCCTGGTGGCGCGGCACGGTGAGCCGCCGCGTGCCGGTCGCCGGCCCGTAGCCGAACCTGCGGTAGATCACGGCCTCGGTGGCCAGCAGCACGGAGAGGGCCGTGCCCCGCGCCCGCAGGTCGGTGAGCTGGTGCCGCATCAGCGCGGTGAGCACGCCCCGACGCCGGTGCATGGGCAGGACGCCGACGGCGGACACCCCGGCGGTCGGGACGACGACCCGGCCGGGCAGGGTCAGTTCGAAGGGGTACGAGGTGGCGGTGCCGACGGGCCACCGTCCACACCGGGACGCGCGCGTGCCCCCGCCCGCTCCGCAGGGGGAGCCGACGGGGGCACGCGGCACCGGGACTACCCCAGCGGTTCGACCCAGATGTTGCGGAACCGGACGTTCTCGCCCGGGTCGCCGTGGTCCTGGAGCCGGAACGGGCCCGCGGTCGGGCCCTCGGGCGCGCCGTTGCCGGTCGGCCCGTCGATGGCGAAGTCCTGGTGGACGGTGACGCCGTTCCACACCACGGTGACGCGGGCGTTCTCGGTCTTCACGCCGGAGGCGTTGAAGCGGGCCGCCCGGAACGTGACGTCGTAGGTCTGCCACGTCTGCGGCGCGGTGGCCGCGTTGGGCGACGCGGCCCTCTTCAGGTAGATGCTCCCCGCGTCGTCGGCGGCCAGCGGGTTCTTGCCGAAGCTGTCCAGGATCTGCAGCTCGTAGCGGTCCTGGAGGTACACGCCGCTGTTGGCGCGCTGCTGGCCGGTGACGTTCGACGGCAGGTTCGGCAGCCAGAACTCCAGGTGCAGCTTGAAGTCGCCGAACGCCTGCCTGCTGCGGATGTCGCCGCCGAGCGCCTCCATCGACCCGTTGGCGACCGGCCACGACGGCGCGCTGCCGTCGGCGTTGCGCCAGTTCTCCGTGCCGCCGCCGCCGTAGAGCTGGACGCGCTGGGCCGGCGTCACGGTCAGGTGGTCGAGGTTGACGTGCCCGACGTCCCCGCTGTCGAACCGGTAGGCGATGGTGTTCGCGCCCGCCCGGAGCGTCAGCGGCTCGCTGTGCGTGGCCCAGGTGTCCCAGGTGCCCGTGTCGGCCAGGGCGACCTGCCTGACCTTGGCGCCGTTGACGTAGACGCTGAGGGTCTTCGTCCCGGAGGACGGGTTCGGCCCGTTGCTGTAGCGCAGGCCCACGGTGTGCGAGCCCGCCGCCGCCGCGTTCACGGCGAACCTGGTGGTCGCGCCCTGCGTGCCGTAGCCGTCGACGAAGCCCGAACCGGAGTAGCCGGTGTGGTCGGTGTTGACGCCCGCGCCGCCGGACAGGGCCGCGCTCTCCGCCTCCAGCAGCTGGGTGGGCGACGGCGCGGTGCCGACGAGGTTGTTGAGCGTGTACCAGGCTTCGGTGTTCCACAGCGGCACGCCGGTGCTCGACGCGAACGGGCGCGGCGAGCGCAGGTGCACGACCCGGCCGGCCTTGAGCCCGTTGAGCTTCAGCGTCACCTTGCGGCCGTCGGCGGACAGCGTGGCCGAGGCGACCGAGAGGTTCTCCTGGTCGACCTTGGGACCGCCGTACGACGGCGCCGCCGCGTACCGCCACTGCTTGGCCGTGTAGCGCCCGGCGAGCCCCGCCGCGGTCTCCGCCGACAGCGGCTGGGTGTACTCGACCTCGAACCCGCCCGCGACGGCCCGCATCGCGAGGACGTCGAACGTCCGGCCGCCGTTGGGCGCGAGCTTCTGGAGGCCGTAGAGCAGCTTGCCGTCCTGGCCCCAGTTGCCGCCGTCACCGATGCCGCCGACGTAGATCGCGCCGTCCGGGCCGAGGGTGATCCGGTTGACGCCCGCTTCGAGGCCCTGCGTCATCCGGAACACCGCGCCCTGGTACTCGCCGTTGACCTTCTCCAGGAACGCGCGCTGGAGGCCGCCGTAGGTGACGTCGCCGAACACCATCTGCCCGGCGTAGGTGCCCTGGGTGAGCTGGACCGGGGTGCTGGGGGAGTTCGCGATCTCGTTCTGCGGCAGCCACAGCACGGGCGGGGTGACCGGGTTCGAGTCGAACGGCCCGGCGGGGGTGGTGTAGTGGTTGAAGAACCGGCCCTGCTTGACGTGCACCATCTTCGACGCGGGCAGGTAGCCGCCCTGGTTGTCGTTGACGAACATGCCGCCCTCGGGGCCCCAGCCGATGCCGTTGGGCGTGCGCAGGCCACCCGCGATGTAGCTGACCTGCCCGGTGGTGCGGTCGACCCGCACCGTCGTGCCGCGGTTGGCGGCGGGCTGCGGGTTGGTGGTCGCGCCGCCCTCGTTGATCGCGACCGAGAGGCTGAGGTAGAACGCGTTGTCCTTGTGGAGCAGGCCGAACGCGAACTCGTGGAAGTTGCCGCCGTACGGCCACGTCGCGACCGCGCGGGACTGGTCGACCACGTCGTCGCCGTTGGTGTCGGTCAGCTCGGTGAGCTGGTGCTTCTGCGACACGTAGATCCTGCCGTCGAGCACCTTCACGCCCATCGGCTCGCGCAGGTTCGCCGCGATCCGCTTGGTGGTGACCCGGTCGGGCGCGGTGGCGCCGGTGACGTTGCCGAGCACCCACAGCTCGCCGGTGTCGGTGCTCTTGCCGTCCCACGTGGCGATGACCAGGCGGCCGTCCGGGAACCAGTCCATCGCGCTGACCCGCGGCTGGAAACCGTTGGGGCGCAGGTTGGTCAGGGTGTAGTCGGGGTGCACGGCGTTGAGCGGCAGGCCGTCGCCGGGGGAGTCGGTGCCCGCCGCGCAGTCCTTGCGGCCGGGCGCGGTGACCCGCACGACGCCGGCGTCCGTGCTGAGCGCCGAGTTCGGCACGACCGAGAAGCCGGTGGCGCCCGGCGGCCTCCACTGGAGGGTCAGCTGCTGGCCGCCGTCGCGCTCGAAGTGGTCGATGCGCAGGGAGTGGTACCCGGCGGACAGGGTGACCGCGCCGTCCTTGGGGTCCGCGCCGTGCAGGCCGTCGTGGTCCACGACGACCTGCCCGTCGACGGACAGCCGCGACCCGTCGTCGCTGAGCAGCCGGAACGCGTAGCTGCCCGCCTGGGTGACGTTGATGTTGCCGCTGACCTCGGCCACGAAGCGGTCGGCGAACCCGAACACGTCGGTGGTCGACCAGTCGATCGTCGGCATGAGCTTGTCGACGTTGGGCGTCTGGGCGGGTTTCAGGGTGCAGAGCCGGTCCAGGGCGACCTGCACGTCGAAGACCCGCAGCGTGACGCCGGGTTCCTGGGGCGGCACGGCGTCGGTCTTCGGGTCCGCGGTCGCGGGCAGGCCGGAGCCGCTCATCAGCAGGGCCGCGGCCAGCAGGCCGAGGGCGGGTACGCGCGTCCGTCGCGCTGTCCATCTCATATCCATGCTCCTGGGAGGGCAAGGACGACCACGCGTGTCCGACGTCGTCGTCGCACGGTTGCAGGGCCCGCACGGGTGGCGCGGGATGAGGCAGGGAGGACTGGTCACCGGATGGCGAAGCGTGGTGAACGCTAGGACCCTTGCGTCGGCAAGTCCAGAACTTTCGTCGATCCTGACCGACCTTTTGTCTGCATCATGCGTAAGTTGGCCTGCCGCAGCCCGGTTTTGCGACGGACGGAGTCTCGACCGGACTGGTTCACCGTGCTATTCACGAAGATCGCCGCCCTGGCGATCACCGGGTTCCCGCCGCTGGGCGACGAGCCGATCGCCGACATCGGGGGCACCGTCGCCCGGCACGAGGCCGAGCTGCGCGACCTCGGGTGGCGGGTCGAGGTGGTCCCCGGTCGGGACCACCTCGGCGCCACGGCGGTCGACGTCGTGCCACCGCGCCTGTCCCGTTTCCCGGACGACCACCTGCTCCGCGACCGGACCGCGCACGGGTAGCCGACCGCCCACGGGGAGCCGACCGCCCACAGGTGGCCGACCGCTCACAGGTAGCCGAACACCGGCGGGAAGAGCAGGGCCACCACCCAGGCCCACACCGCGAACACCGGGAGGTACGCGGTCTGCCAGCGCTCCAGCGCCGCGAACGGCGCGCGCCGGCGGACCAGGCCCAGCACCAGCCACGCCGACCAGGCGAGGTTGGCCAGCAGCAGGACGTTCTCGCCCAGCGCCGCCGCCTTGTTGGGCGTCGTGCCGTACTCGGTGATGCGCCCGGTGATCTCCAGCAGCACCAGCACGTCGATGGCCAGCGCGCTCACCACGAGGGCGAGCTGGAGCGCGTCGAACAGGCCGGGCGGCGCCAGCGGGTCGCGCGCCGAGACCGAGTAGAGCAGCAGCCCCAGCACCACGACCAGCAGGAGGTCGAACAGGATCAACGCCTCCCGCTCCACGTCGATGCCGCCGCCGCCCACGCCGAAGGTGACCAGGAAGGCCAGCAGCGCCACCGTGAACAGCGGGGTGAACAACCGCGTGAGCACCGGGGCGATGTTCTCCACGACGCTCTGCTTGGCCTCGACCAGCCACGCGGCCACGACCACCGCGGCCGCCGCGCCGCAGGGGACCAGCCAGCGCGCCACGAAGTTCTCGGGGGACACCCCGATGGCCTCGAAGGTGCCGAACGTGAGGGCGACCAGCACCCCGCCGCCGAGGGCGATGAGCACGTAGTAGACGAACAGCTCGCCGGTGAAGCGGACGAAGTCCATGCGCCGGCGCGGCGAGCGCAGGTCGTCGGCCACGTAGGCCACGCCGACCGCGAACCACAGGGCGATGGGCAGGTGCGCGCTCGTCAGGACCAGCGACTGCGAGTCCTCGGCGAGCGGGTACGCGTTGGCCGCCACCGCGCCGAGCGCGAACAGCGCCAGCAGGACGCCGACGACCGCCTTGCCGGCCCGGCGCCGCCACACCAGGAACGCCGCCAACCACGGCAGCACGAGCAGGCCCGCGTTGGGCGCGTAGAACGCGGCGTCCGCCTCGGGGTCCACGCCGAACAGCTCCGGCACCTTGACGGAGACCGCCGCGCCCGCCGCGCAGGCGATCATCGCGAGCAGGTCGCGCCGCGACCGCCCGCCCGCCGCCGGGCCGTCGTCCCCGCCGGTCAGCACGAGCTGCTTCCACAGCCGCTCCGAGTGCTCCCGGGCGAACTCGCGGGACAGGTCGTCCAGGCTGCCCATGCGCTTGACCGCGACCAGGAACGCCTCGTCGGCGCGCAGGCCGACGGCGACCAGCTCGTCGACGGAACCCCTGAGGTGGTCCTCCAGCTCGTCCGCGTCGGCCGGCCCCAGCTCCCGGCGGCGGCGCACGTACCGGCGCCACTGGGCGAACTGGGCCTCCAACCCCGCCCCCGGTTGCCCTTCCCCGGGCGGCCCTTCTTCCCGCAGCTCCTCTTCCCGCTCCTCGGTCACGCGAGACCTCCTGTCGGGAACGCGATCGACGGCCGGGCGTCGCCGGGGCCGCGCCAGACCTCTTTGAGCGCCTCCACGACGGTGTCCCACTGGCGGCGCTGCTCGGCCAGCTCGGCCAGGCCGCTGTCGGTGACGCGGTAGTACTTGCGCCGCCGCTCACCGGCGACCGCGCGCCAGTCGGACTCCACGTGCCCGAGCCGTTCGAGCCGGTGCAGCAGCGGGTAGAGCAGGCCCTCGGTCCAGTCCAGCTCGCCGCCGGACAGCTCGTTGATCCGCTTGAGGATCGCGTAGCCGTAGCTGTCCGCCTCGGCCAGGATGCCCAGCACCATCGGCGTGGCCGAAGCGGCCACGAGGTCCTTGGCGACTTTCACGCGTCCTCCGCACACTTGTTACCTGGATGTGCGATGCATAGTAGAGCTAGGTATGAAGTGGAGCAAACACGGGTGCGTCCGCCCGGACATTCACCCTGAGTAGTTGTATCTACGCGAAATGCCACCCCGGTGTTATGGTCAGCGCGTCTGGGAGCGCTCCCAGACCTCGTGAGACGAGGAGGGGCTCAGTGAAGCGCTCCACCGCAGCCGCAGTCGCGGCCATCGGTCTGGTGCTCGGCGCGGGGGCCACGGTGCTGCCGCAGGCCGCCGCCGCCGCCCAGGGGTGCCGGGTGGACTACACCGTCACCAGCCAGTGGCAGGGCGGGTTCCAGGCCGCCGTGAAGGTCACCAACCTGGGCGACCCGGTCACCGGCTGGACGTTCGGGATCGCCTTCCCGAGCACCGCGCAGCGGGTGACCCAGGGCTGGAACGCCACCTGGTCGCAGTCCGGCGCCACGGCCACCGCCACCCCGGCGGAGTGGAACCGCACGCTCGCCACCGGCGCGTCCACCGACCTCGGGTTCGTCGGCTCGTGGTCGGGCAGCAACCCGACGCCCACCTCGTTCACGCTCAACGGCGTGGCGTGCACGGGCTCCACCGGGCCGACGACGACCACCACGACCACCACGACGACCACCACCACGAACCCGCCCGTCTCGCGCACGCCGGTCGAGGCGAACGGGCAGCTGCGGGTCTGCGGCGTGAACCTGTGCAACCAGCACAACCGCCCGATCCAGCTGCGCGGCATGAGCACGCACGGCATCCAGTGGTTCGACAAGTGCTACAACAACGCCTCGCTGGACGCCCTGGCCACCGACTGGCAGGCCGACCTGTTCCGCATCGCGATGTACGTGCAGGAGCAGGGCTACGAGACCAACCCGACCGGGTTCACCAACCGGGTCAACAGCCTGGTCGACATGGCCGAGGCGCGCGGCATGTACGCGCTGATCGACTTCCACACCCTCACGCCGGGCGACCCGAACTACAACCTGGAGCGCGCCAAGACGTTCTTCGCCGCGGTCGCCTCCCGCAACGCCGCCAAGCGCAACGTGATCTACGAGATCGCGAACGAGCCCAACGGCGTGAGCTGGCAGGGCATCAAGAGCTACGCGGAGCAGGTCATCCCGGTCATCCGCGCGGCCGACCCGGACGCCGTCGTCGTCGTGGGCACGCGCGCCTGGTCGTCGCTGGGCGTCTCCGAGGGCTCCAGCGAGACCGAGGTGATCAACAACCCGGTCAACGCGACCAACATCATGTACGCGTTCCACTTCTACGCCGCGTCCCACAAGGACAACTACCGCGCGGCGGTCAGCCGGGCGGCCTCCCGCCTGCCGCTGTTCGTCACGGAGTTCGGCACGGTCAGCGCCACCGGCGGCGGCGCGTTCGACCGGGCGAGCACCACGGCCTGGCTCGACCTGCTCGACCAGCTCAAGATCAGCTACGCGAACTGGACGTACTCCGACGCGAACGAGAGCAGCGGCGCCCTCCGGCCGGGCACCTGCAACGGCGGCACCTACACCGGCAGCGGTGTGCTGACCGAGTCCGGCGCGCTGATCAAGAGCCGGATCGCCACGCCGGACAACTTCCCGACCAGCTAGTCCGCGTTTCGGTTGACGCCTGGCTGGACGGAGCCACCGCGGACGATCCCAGTGGGGTGCTCCGCACGTGGACGACCGAGCACGGGGGCGAACGGGAGCAGCGGTACCTGCCGGGCACGGGCTGGCGGGACAGCTACGTCCGCGAGGACTGGCGGCGCGGGCGCTACGACGGCACGTTCGAGCCGATCGACCGTGCCGCGGCCAGGCAGGTCATCGAGCGCTGGGAAGCCGGCCGCGGAGCCTCGCCGTAGTCCGGCA
>NZ_JBPKJK010000177.1:0-17863 GCF_051756985.1 Saccharothrix sabaoui | reverse complement strand
AACGCGCGGGAGCCCCGCGGCCGACGATCGACCGCAGGGCTCCTACCAGGCACGACGAGGGACTACGGTGCGACGCGCTGCACTTCCCAGCCGTCGCGGCTGAGGCGGAAGCGCAGGCGGTCGTGCATGCGGTCACGGCGGCCCTGCCAGAACTCGACCTCCTCGGGCCGGATGCGCCAGCCGCCCCAGTGCGGCGGCACGGGTACGCGGTCGGCGTCGGCGAACTGGCGCTCGACCTTGTGCAGCGCGCTCTCCAGCGTGGTGCGGCCCCGGACCACCCGCGACTGCGGCGACGCCCAGGCGCCGATCTGCGACCCGCGCGGGCGGCTCTCCCAGTAGGCGGCGGTCTCCGCCGGGCCGACCTTCTCCACGGTGCCGCGCACGTGGGCCTGCCGCTGCATGGCGAACCACGGGAACGTGGCCGACGCGTAGCGCGTGGCCATCAGGTCGTGGCTCTTGGCGGACGTGTAGTTGGTGAAGAACACCAGGCCGCGCTCGTCGAGGCCCTTGGCCAGGACGGTGCGGGACGAGGGGCGGCCCTGCGGGTCGGCGGTGGCGAGCACCATCGCGTTCGGCTCCGACAGACCGGCGCCCGCCGCCTGGTCGAGCCACAGCTGGAGCTGCTCGTGCCAACTGGCGGCGAGGTCGCTCTCCGTGAGCGAACCCTGCTCGTAGGACACGCGCATCGACGGCAGCGCGATAGCGGTCGTCGTCTCCGTCATACCGACCTCCCGGAGCTGGGCTGAGCACTCGTGGTGCCTGGGGTTCCCGCGACCGTACGGGCTCCACGCTAATCGCGGAACCGCCTGGGTGGTGATGGCTACCACCCGATCCGGGGGTCTAACTGTGAGCTTCGACTCGGAATCGTGTCCGGGATCGAGTCAGAAGCGCTTCGGACGATCCGGGGTGCCTGCGGCGCGCCTCGTCCAAAGCGCGTTCCACGGTCACCGCGTCGTCCGCCAGGGCGGTCGCGAGGCTGCCGCCGCGGGCCAGCGGGACGAGGGACCACCAGTCCTCGGCGACCGCCGCCGGCAGGTCGGGGCCCCAGCGGAGCAGCTCGGTGCCGAGCACGCGGCGGCCCGCCAGCCCGGCCGGCGAACCGTCCACCTCGGGCACCCCCAAATGAGATGTCTGCTTTATGACGGGGCCGTTCCCGCGGATGTCGAGAGTGGTGGTGAGCGAACCCGCTCTTTCGTTCAGCCGGCCCATCGCGACTATTTCCCGCGTGCGCAAACGGGCGTCGTCCGCGAGGTCCGCCCGGAACACCGCCTCGTGGTGCGCGCGGGCCGTGACGACGGTCGGTTCGGGGAGGTGCTCCAGGCTCGCGCCGGCCTCCAGCTCCACGTGCACGAGCGCCCGGCTGCCGCCCTCGCGGTGGCCGGGCAGCGCGAGCGTGGCGGCTACTCCGCGCAACACCAGGGACGCGCCGGGGCCGACCACGACCCGCAGTTCGAGGTCGTCGCCGCCGAGCGGGGACGTGACCGCGCTGACGAGGTGGACCAGGGCCGCGTCCCCCGACCCCCTGGCCGGCACGAGCCTGAGCGGGGCCATCGACCGCATCCCGCGCACGACGGTCCGCCCGTCCCGGCCGCGCTCGACGGCCAGGTGCGCCCGCGCCCTCACCCGGCCCCGGACCCGGACCCGACCTCGGCCCCGACCCCGATCCCGGACCCGGCCAGCACGCGGAGCTGGGCGCGCACCCACTCGGCCACGGCGGGGGCGTCCGGGGTCTCCACCAGGGACTGGCTGATCACCGGCAGCTCGCCGCGCACCCGGTGGGCGTCGGAGGTCATGACGCCGAGGTCGGCGCCCACCATCGGCGCGAGGTCCGTCTTGTTGATCACCAGCAGGTCGGCGGTGGTCACGCCGGGGCCGCCCTTGCGCGGCACCTTGTCGCCGCCCGCCACGTCGACCACGAACACCTGCCGGTCGACCAGGCCGCGGCTGAACACGGCGGTCAGGTTGTCGCCGCCGCTCTCGATGATCACCAGCTCCAGGCCGGGGAACCGGTGCTCCAGCAGCTCCACCGCGTCGAGGTTGGCGGTGATGTCGTCGCGGATCGCGGTGTGCGGGCACGCGCCGGTCTGCACCGCCTCGATCCGCTCGGTGTCCAGCACGCCCGCCGCGCGCAGGAAGTCGGCGTCCTCGGTGGTGTAGATGTCGTTGGTCACCACCGCCAGGTCCACGCTGCCGCCCAGCGCCCGGCACAGCGCGGCGGTCAGCGCGGTCTTGCCCGAGCCCACCGGGCCGCCGATCCCGAGCCGCACGGCGCGGTGCCCGTGCCCGTGCGGGTCGTGCGCGTGGTCGTGCGCGTGGTCGTGCGGGTCGTGGCCGGCGTCGGTCGGGTCGAAGTTCACCGGGTGCACGTGGCCGTGGCCGTGGTCAGCTGACAAAGAGACGCACCTCTTCCGCGTGGTGTCGGTCGTGGGCCTCGGCCAGCAGGTCGAGGCCCGGGGCGCTGGGCGCGGGCAGGTCCGCGGGGTCGTCGTCGGCGTGCCGGACGGCGTGCGCGGCGACCGCGTCGATCTCCGGCGCGAGCCGCGCGAGCACGGCGTTCACCCCGAACGGGTCGAGCCCGAGCAGCCGGATCGCGCCTGTCGCCGGGCCGGTCACGGCGTGGTAGGCGACGGTCTGGGCGGCGGCGAACGGGTCGGCCACCAGCACGCCCACCACGATCGGGTGGTGCGGTCTCGGGGTGGCCCGCAGCAGCCCGGTCAGCTCCGCCGACGGCCACGCCCGCGTCGCCGCCCGCGCGATGCCCCGGCCCTGGGTGCGCGACGCCGCGCGCTGGGCGGGCGACGGGGTCCGGGCGTCCAGCTCGACGTCCAGCTCCGCGTACCGGCCGCGGGTGGCCGCCGCCGCGAACACCGCGCCCAGCGCGCCCGCCGTGCGCAGCCGGCCGACCAGGAAGGAGCGCAACGACGCCTCGTCGTGCACGAGCCCGCGCGCCGCCGCCTCCTCCAGGCCGCCCGAGTGGACGTGGCCGCCGCCCGGGAAACGGGAGTCCGCGAGCATGACCGCGACGAGGTCCATCAGAACAGGAAGTAGCGCTGGGCCATGGGCAGCTCCGCCACCGGCTGCGGTTCGACCAGGTCGCCGTCGATGCGCACGGCGAAGCTGTCCGGGTCGACCCGCACGTCCGGCAGGGCGTCGTTGAGCACCATGTCGGCCTTGGTCACGTTCCGCGTGTCGCCGACCGGCACCAGCGGCCGGGCCAGCCGCAGCAGCCCCGCCAGGTCGGCGTCGACCGCCTGCCGCGACACGAAGTGCACGCTGCTCAGCGCCGCCGAGTGCGCCCCGAACATCGGCCGGGACAGGATCGGCTGCGGGGTCGGGATGGACGCGTTCGCGTCGCCCATCGCCGCGTGCGCGATGAACCCGCCCTTGAGCACCACCGACGGCCGCACGCCGAAGAACTTCGGCTCCCACAGCACGAGGTCGGCGAGCTTGCCGACCTCGACCGAGCCCACCTCGTGGTCGATGCCGTGCGCGACGGCCGGGTTGATCGTGTACTTCGCGACGTACCGGCGGGCGCGCAGGTTGTCCGCCGCGCCGTCACCGGGCAGCGCCCCGCGCGCCTTCTTCATCACGTGCGCGGTCTGCCACGTTCGGATGATCACCTCGCCGACCCGGCCCATGGCCTGCGAGTCGGAGCTGATCATGGAGATCGCGCCCAGGTCGTGCAGCACGTCCTCGGCGGCGATCGTGGTGGGCCGGATGCGGCTCTCCGCGAACGCCAGGTCCTCGGGCACCGACCGGTTGAGGTGGTGGCACACCATCAGCATGTCGAGGTGCTCTTCGAGGGTGTTCACGGTGTGCGGGCGGGTCGGGTTCGTCGACGACGGCAGCACGTTCGGCTCGGACACCACCTGGATGATGTCCGGCGCGTGCCCGCCGCCCGCGCCCTCGGAGTGGTATGCGTTGATCGACCGGCCCGCGATCGCGGCCAGCGTCGACTCCAGGAACCCGGCCTCGTTGAGCGTGTCGGTGTGGATGGCGACCTGCACGCCCGACTCGTCCGCCACCCGCAGGCACGCGTCGATCGCGGCGGGCGTGGTGCCCCAGTCCTCGTGCAGCTTGAACCCGCCCGCGCCGCCGGCGAGCTGCTCGCGCAGGGCGTCCTCGCGGGTGGTGTTGCCCTTGCCGAGCAGCAGCACGTTCACCGGCATGTGGTCCATCGAGGCCAGCATCCGGCCGAGGTTCCACGCGCCGGGCGTGACCGTGGTGGCCTTCGTGCCCTCGGCCGGACCGGTGCCGCCGCCGACGAGCGTGGTGAGGCCCGACGCGACGGCGGTCTCCACGATCTGCGGGCAGACGAAGTGCACGTGGCAGTCGATGCCGCCCGCGGTGAGCACCTTGCCGTTGCCGGACAGCACCTCGGTGCCGGGGCCGATGACCAGCGCCGGGTCGACGCCGTCCATCGTGTCCGGGTTGCCGGCCTTGCCGATGCCGACGATCCGGCCGTCGCGCACGCCCACGTCCGCCTTGACGACGCCCCAGTGGTCGAGCACCACCGCGCCGGTGATGACGAGGTCGGGCGCGCCCTCGGCGCGGGTCGCCACGCCCTGCCCCATGGACTCGCGGATCACCTTGCCGCCGCCGAAGATCACCTCGTCGCCGGAGCCCGCGCCCCTGCTGCGGTCCTCGGTGACCTCGATGAGGATGTCGGTGTCGGCGAGCCTGATCCGGTCGCCCGCGGTGGGCCCGAGCAGGTCCGCGTAGCGGCGGCGGTCGATGTCCGTCACCCGTCCAGCCCCCGCCCGTCCAGGTCCCGCCCGCTCCGGTCCCGCCCGTCCAGGTCGCCGGCCCACTCCGGCCGCAGCCCCGGCACGCGCCGCGCCCCGGCGATCGGCACCAGCACGACCTCCCGCTCCACGCCCGGCTCGAAGCGCACCGCCGTGCCCGCCGGGACGTCCAGCCGCTTGCCCCACGCCGCCTCGCGGTCGAACTCCAGGCCCGGGTTGACCGCCGCGAAGTGGTAGTGCGACCCGACCTGCACGGGCCGGTCCGCCGCGTTGACCACGACGAGCGCGGTCCGCGGCCGTCCGGGGTTCAGCTCCACCGGCTCGTCGCCGGGGATGATCTCGCCGGGGATCACGGGCGGCTCCTCGCCTGTCGGGTCGCGCGATCGGGTGGGATCACACGATCGGGTCGTGCACGGTCACGAGCTTCGTGCCGTCCGGGAAGGTGGCCTCCACCTGCACGGACTCGATCATCTCGGGCACGCCCGGCAGCACCTGGGCGCGCGCGAGGACGTGCCGGCCGCTGTCCATCAGCTCGCTGACCGAGCGACCGTCCCGCGCGCCCTCCAGCACGTGGTCGGTGATGAGCGCGACCGCCTCCGGGTAGTTCAGGACCACACCGCGCTCCAGCCGCCTGCGCGCGACGTCGGCCGCGACGTGGACCAGCAGCTTGTCCCGCTCGTGGGGCGTGAGGTGCATGACCGGTGGTCTACCACGCGCAACGCCGCTACCGCCTCGTGGAAACAAGGGCTTAACGATCACCTTGCGATCGGCTTGCGTTCTGAATCGTTTCCTTGATCGTGACCGACGCCACGGGCCGGCCTGATTGCGGGTGCGTGCCACCCGGAGGAAGGTGCTGACAACTCTCAACTTCCGCCGAGAAGGAGCGCACAGCGTGGTGCAGAGCGAGGACGACGGGTTCAAACCGGGACTTGAGGGCGTGGTCGCCTTCCGCACCGAGATCGCCGAGCCGGACCGCGACGGTGGCGCGCTGCGCTACCGCGGCGTCGACATCGAGGACCTCGCCGGCAAGGTGACCTTCGGCAATGTGTGGGCGCTGCTGGTCGACGGCCGCTTCGGCCCCGGCCTGCCGCCCGCCGAGCCGTTCCCCATCCCGGTGCACACCGGCGACGTGCGGGTCGACGTGCAGGCGGCGCTGGCCATGGTCGCCCCCATCTGGGGCTACCAGCCGCTGCTGGACATCACCGACGAGCAGGCGCGCGAGCAGTTGGCCCGCGCCTCCGTCATGGCCCTGTCGTACGCGGCGCAGTCCGCGCGCGGCATCGGGCGGCCCGCCGTGCCGCAGTACCGCATCGACGAGTGCCGCACCATCACCGAGCGCTTCCTGACCCGCTGGCGCGGCGAGCCCGACCCGGCGCACGTGAAGGCGCTCGACGCGTACTGGGTGTCGGCGGCCGAGCACGGCCTGAACGCCTCCACGTTCACCGCCCGCGTCATCGCCGCGACCGGCGCGGACGTGGCGGCGGCCATGTCCGGCGCGATCGGCGCGATGTCCGGCCCGCTGCACGGCGGCGCGCCCGCGCGCGTGCTGCCGATGATCGAGGAGGTCGAGCGGACCGGTGACGCGCGCGCCTTCGTCAAGGGCGTCCTCGACCGCGGCGAGCGGCTGATGGGCTTCGGGCACCGGGTGTACCGGGCGGAGGACCCGCGGGCGCGCGTGCTGCGGCGGACGTGCAAGGAGCTGGGCGCGACCCGCTACGAGGCGGCCGACGCGCTGGAGCAGGCCGCGCTGGCCGAGCTGCGCGAGCGCCGCCCGGACCGGGCGATCGAGACGAACGTCGAGTTCTGGGCCGCGGTGATCCTGGACTTCGCCCAGGTGCCGCCGCACATGATGCCCGCGATGTTCACCTGCGCCCGCACCGCCGGCTGGTCGGCGCACATCCTGGAGGAGAAGCGCACCGGCCGCCTGGTCCGCCCGTCCGCCTCCTACATCGGCCCGGGCCCCCGCAAGCCCTCCGAAGTAGAGGGCTGGGACCAGATCGCCTAACCCCCCTTCTCCGAGAGTCCAACCCCCAGACCCCGAGAGTCCAACCTCCAGACCCCGAGAGTCCAACCCCCAGACCCCCTGAGTTCTACGTTCACGACCCGCGAGTCATGCGCTCACGACCCGCGAGTCATGCGCTCACGACCCCCGTGTCATGCGCTCATGCCTAACGGTGTGAGCCGTGAATGCAGAACTCAGGGGTCCTGAGCGTTGGACTCGCGGGTCGTGAGCGTTGGACTCGCCGGGCCTGGGGGTTGGACTCTCGGGGGCTGGGGGTTGGACTCTCGGGAGGGTGTGGACTGTCTACAGTCCACGGTGCGTCAGCTGCGGGAAGTGACCACGGACACCCGGCCGTCACCGCCCGGCCACGCTGCTGCAACACTTAGGCCCCCGGCAACGGCGCCGGTCGTGCCGACCCCCTCCCCGTGACCGGAGGCTTCGCGATGACCCAGACCGCCGACCCCACCTCGTTGGTCCTGCCCTCCGACCTCCGGCCGTCCGACGGCCGCTTCGGCTGCGGGCCCTCCAAGGTCCGTCCCGAGGCCCTCGCGGCGCTCGCGGCCGAGGGCGCCGCGCTGATGGGCACCTCCCACCGGCAGAAGCCGGTCAAGTCCCTGGTGGGCTCGGTGCGCGCCGGTCTGCGCGAGCTGTTCTCGCTGCCCGACGGCTACGAGGTCGTCCTCGGCAACGGCGGCACGACCGCCTTCTGGGACGCCGCCGCGTTCGGCCTGGTGCGCGAGCGCGCGCAGCACTTCACCTACGGCGAGTTCTCCTCGAAGTTCGCCAAGGTCACCTCGGACGCCCCGTTCCTGGGCGACTCGATCGTGGTCAAGGCCGACCCGGGCTCCGCGCCGGAGATCGCCTACGCCGAGGGCGCCGACCTCGTCGGCTGGGCGCACAACGAGACGTCGACCGGTGTCGCGGTGCCCGTCTCCCGCCCGGCCGGCTCGGACGGCGCGCTGGTCGCGATCGACGCCACGTCGGCCGCCGGCGGCCTGCCGGTCGAGGCGTCCGACTACGACGTCTACTACTTCGCGCCGCAGAAGAACTTCGCCTCCGACGGCGGCCTGTGGATCGCGCTCATGTCCCCCGCCGCGCTGGAGCGGGTGGCCGAGATCGGCGCGTCGGGCCGCTGGGTGCCGGAGTTCCTGTCGCTGACCACGGCGCTGGACAACTCCACCAAGGACCAGACGTACAACACGCCGTCGCTGGCGACCCTGTTCCTGCTGAACCACCAGATCGAGTGGATCTTGGGCAACGGCGGCCTGAAGTGGGCCGTCGAGCGCACCGCCGACTCGTCCTCGCGCCTGTACTCGTGGGCCGAGTCGACGTCCTACACGACCCCGTACGTGGCCGACCCGGCCCACCGCTCGCAGGTCGTCGGCACGATCGACTTCGACGACGCGGTGGACGCCTCGGCCGTCGCCAAGGCGCTCCGCGCGAACGGCGTCGTGGACGTGGAGCCGTACCGCAAGCTGGGCCGCAACCAGCTGCGCGTCGCCATGTTCCCGGCCGTCGAGCCGACCGACGTGACGACGCTGACCCGGGCCGTCGACTGGGTCGTGGGGCAGCTCTGACCGATCGCGCACCGGACGGCCGGCCACCCCGCGCGGGTGGCCGGCCGTTCGGCGTTCTCGTGCCCGGGGGTGTCCATCGGGCCCGTGATCAGGCACCCTGGACGGTGGACGCGCCCGTAACGGACGTGCGGACACGGACGACATACGGCAAGATCACACGAAGATATCGATGGGCACGGCGAGCCTCACCCGTCAAGGCGGCGCGCCGGATTAACGTCAGCAGTCGGCGAGGTGAGTCATCGGGGAGGCCATGATGCGAGCGTTGCGAGTCATCGGGCTCGAAGACGACGGCAAGTCCGTCATCTTGGAGGACCCGGATCGCGGCGAGCGCTTCGTGCTCCCCGCCGACGAGCGCTTGCGCGCGGCCGCGCGAGGCGACCTGACCCGGCTCGGCCAGATCGAGGTCGAGAGCGAGTCGCAGATGCGACCGCGCGAGATCCAGGCCCGCATCCGCGCCGGCGAGTCGGTGGAGCAGGTCGCCGCGGCGGCCGGCATCCCGAAGCACCGCGTCGAGCGGTTCGCCTACCCCGTGCTGCTGGAGCGGTCCCGCACGGCCGACCTGGCGCAGCGCGCCCACCCCGTCCGCGAGGACGGCCCGGACGTGCAGACGCTCGGCGAGGTCGTGGCGCACTCGTTCGGCCTGCGCGGCCAGGAGTACGCCGACGTCAGCTGGGACTCGTGGCGCGGCGAGGACGGCCGCTGGGTCGTGCAGCTGCACTGGACGGCGGGCCGCTCGGACAACCGCGCGCACTGGGCGTTCCACCCGGGCGTGCAGGGCGGCACGGTGACCGCGCTGGACGACGCCGCCGTGGACCTGATGGACCCGAACCCGAACCGGGGCCTGCGCAGCCTGCGCCCGGTGACGGCGCTGGCCCGCCAGGCGCTGGAGGTGGAGCGCCAGCCGGAGCCGGAGATCCTCGCCCGCGAGGAGCCCGTCGTCCCGGTCGCGCCCCCGCCCCCGCCGCCGGTGGTGCCGGAGCCGGAGCCCGTGCCGGTCGTCGAGGAGCCCGTCGCGGAGGAGCCGCCGCCGGTCCCGCAGCAGCAGCAGCCGACCCCGGCGGCGGGGTCCAAGCAGCCGCCGCGCAAGGAGCCGCCGCCCAAGCGCGGTGGCAAGAAGACCCACCCGATCGTGCCGTCGTGGGAGGACGTCCTGCTGGGCGTCCGCTCCAACCGGGGCTGAGATCGTGACGAGAGGCCCCCACCCGGTCGGGTGAGGGCCTCTCGCATGCCGGTGGAGGGTGCGGGCTCGGCCGGGTGGGGGTTTCCCGCGGGTCACCGGGCGGGTACTCGGCGGTCATGCTGGGACGGGTGGTCGTCGGTGCCGCGGTCGGGGCCGGGCTGGGTGCGGCCTGGTGGGGGCTGCGCGAGTTCATCGCCTCCGGGGCGGTGTGCTCCAAGGACGACTGGGACTGCCTCGGGCTGGGCCTGGTCGCGATCCCGGTGAGCCTGTTCGTGGGCGTGCTGCTGGCCTGGCTGGTGCTGGCCGCGGCACGCCGGGCGCGCCCCCTGGGGTTCGCGGCGGTCGGGGTGACGTTCACCGCCGTGCTGACGCTGGCGACGGTGTGGGTGAGCGTGCCGGGCGGCGGCGTGCTGGCCGGCGTGGTCGGGTTCGTGCTGGCCGCGCCCGTGACAGCGCGGCACGACGTGCGCGAGACTGCCCGGCGTGGCTGAGACCTCGACGGCGGGCCGCGCCGCGTTCACCGTGCTGCTGCGCGTCGTGCTGTCGGCCGGGGTGGGCGCGGCGCTGCTGGTCGCCTGGATCTGGGCCTACCGCACCGGCGTGCTCGACCGGGTCGTGAACGAGACCACGTTGAGCGAGTTCATCCTGCTCGTCGTGGTCGGGCTACCGGTCGCGCTGCTGGTCAGCGCCCTGCTCGCCGGGCCGGCGCTGTGGCTGCTCAAGGTCCGCCCGGTGTGGCCGGTGGTGCTGGTCGGGCCGGTCCTGCTGGGCCTCGCGCACTACTTCCGGCTCCCCGAGCGGTGGGCCGGCCTGGGCGACCGGTGGACCGTGCTCGTCCTGCTCGCGGCCGCCTGCTACGGCCTCGCGGGCCTGGTCACGGCCCCGGCGGCGGTGCGCGGGCGCAAGCGGGGCTAGCCCGGTCGGGGCACGGTGTCCAGCACGACCTGGTCCACGCCCTCCGCCCGGCACCACCCCTCCGCCTCGGCGCGGCTCATCGGCCGCGCGCCCTCGGGCCGGGTGCCACCGACGACGTCCCAGCCGTCAGGGGCCCACACGTGCAGGCGACCGCCGCGCACCGCGAGCAGCCTGCCGCGCGGGAACGCCATGGTCGGCTCGGTGCGCAGGTACCGGACGTCCACCTTGACCTCCACCGGGGTCGAGCTTGCACGGTCGTACCGGGACGAGCCCGGGGAAAACTCGGGTGCCGAGCGTCGGTCTTCCTTCGTAACGTCGGGGGGAGACCGGAGGGGGACTCGTGTCGGAAGAACCTACTTCCACGGCCGCGACTCTGCGCGGGCTGTGGCCGTACCTCAAACCCGTGCGGACGCCGATCGCGCTCAGCGCGGCGGCCACCGCGCTGGCCATGATGTGCGGGCTGGGCATACCTCTCGTCACCCAACGCATCGTGGACGGCCCGATCGCCGGCCGCGACCTGGGGGCGTTGCCGCTGCTCATAGGTGTGGTCGTGCTGCTCGGCTGCGCCGAGGCCGGCCTGTTCTACGCCCGCCGCAGGCTCATCGCGGGCCCGGCGTCGGACGTCGAGGCGCGGATGCGCTCCGACCTGTACGACCACCTCCAGCGGCTCCAGGTGTCGTTCCACGACCGGTGGCAGTCGGGGCAGCTGCTGTCGCGCGGCACGACCGACCTGACCCAGGTGCGGCGGTTCGTCGGCTTCTCGCTGGTGTTCCTCGTCGTCAACACGTTCGTGGTGCTGGTCGGCCTGGGCGTGCTGTTCTGGCTGTCGCCGGTGCTCGGCTCCGTCGCGCTGGTCTGCACGCTGCCGCTGGTGCTGCTGTCCTACCTGTTCGAGTCGAGGTTCAAGGTCGTCGCGCGGCGGGCGCAGGACCAGGCCGGCGACCTGACGACCGTGGTCGAGGAGTCGGTGCTGGGCATCCGGGTGCTGAAGGCGTTCGGGCGCGGCCCGCACCTGGCGAAGCGGTTCCTGCGCCAGGCCCGCGAGCTGCGCGACACCGAACTGGCGAAGGTGCGGGTGTTCGCCGCGCTGTGGGCGGTGCTGATCGTGCTGCCCGAGCTGGGCATCGCCGGGCAGCTCGCGTTCGGCGCGGTCGGCATCGCGAACGGCACGACCACCGCCGGCACGCTCGTCGCCGCCGTCGCGGTGTTCGCCTACCTGCGCTGGCCGGTCGACTCGATCGGGTGGCTGCTGGCGGAGGCGAACTCGACCGCGTCCGCGGTGGAGCGCTTCCGCGAGGTGCTCGACGAGCCGGTCACCGTGCGCGGGCCCGCCGTCCCGAAACCGTCGGCGACCCCGGTGCGCGGGCACGTGCGGTTCGAGGGCGTGCACTTCGCGCACCCCGGCGCCGAGGACGAGGTGCTGCGCGGCGTCGACCTGGACATCCGGCCCGGCGAGACGGTGGCGCTGGTCGGCGCGACCGGGTCGGGCAAGACGACGCTCACCGCGCTCGTGCCGCGCCTCGCGGACGTCACCCGCGGCCGGGTCACCGTGGACGGCGTGGACGTGCGCGACCTGGACCTGGCGGAGCTGCGGCGGGTGGTCGGCACGGCGTTCGAGGAACCGATCCTGTTCTCGGCGAGCGTCACCGAGAACGTGGCGCTCGGCGCGCCGGGCGTGGACGAGGCGCGGGTGCGGGAGGCGCTGCGGGTGGCGCGGGCCGAGGAGTTCGTGGACGCCCTGCCGTGGGGCCTGGACACCCGCATCGGCGAGCAGGGCCTGTCGCTGTCCGGTGGCCAGCGGCAGCGGCTGGCGCTGGCCCGCGCGGTCGTCGGGCACCCGGCGGTGCTGGTGCTGGACGACCCGCTGTCCGCGCTCGACGTGCACACCGAGGCCGAGGTGGAGGCGGCGCTGCGGCGCGTCCTGCACGGCGTGACGGCGCTGGTCGTGGCGCACCGGCCGAGCACGGTGCAGCTCGCCGACCGGGTCGCGCTGCTCGTCGACGGGCGGATCGCCGCGGTCGGTGTGCACACCGAGCTGCTGGCGGTCAACGAGACCTACCGGAACCTGTTGTCCACCGCCGAGGACGAGGAGGTGGCGGCGTGAGCGCGCCCACCGAGGAGAGTGCCCCGGGCGCCGGGGACCAGGCGTGGCGCGGCGTCGCCGCCGAGGACGTCGAGGAGATCACCCGGGCCACGGGCGTGCTGCTCCAGGCCCGGTCGCGGCGGCTGCTCGGCGAGCTGCTGCGCCCGCACACCCGGGCCGCGGTGCTGGCGCTGGCGCTCGTGGTGGTGGAGAACCTGATCGTGCTGGCGGGCCCGCTGCTGATCGCCGCCGCCATCGACCGGGGCGTGCCCGCGGCGCTCGACGGGCGGCCGGCGGTGCTGGCGTGGTGCGTCGGCGGGTACGCGGCGAGCGGGCTGGTCGCGACCGGGCTGCGCTTCGCGTTCGTCCGGCTCACCGGCCGCGTCGGGCAGGACGTGCTGCTCGTGCTGCGGGAACGCATCTTCCGGCAGGCCCAGCGGCTGTCCGTGGCGTTCCACGAGACCTACACCTCCGGCAAGGTCATCTCCCGCGCGACCAGCGACATCGACTCGTTGCAGGACCTGCTGGAGGAGGGCCTCGACGGCCTGCTGACCTCGCTGCTGTCGGTGGTCGGCATCTCCGCGGTGCTGCTGTACCTGGACGTGCCGCTCGCGCTGGTCGTGCTGTCCGGTTTCGTGCCGCTGTACCTGCTGACCCGGTGGTTCCGCCGCCGCTCGGCGCACGCCTACCGCAGCACGCGCGGCGCCATCGCGCAGATCATCGTGCAGTTCGTGGAGACCATGAACGGCGTCCGCGCGGTGCAGGCGTTCCGCCGGGAGCGCCGCAACGCCGCCATCATGGGTGAGCTGAACACCCGGTTCCGCGACGCGAACACCGAGGCGATGGGCGTGATGGCGTCGTTCACGGCCCTCGTCCGGGCGATCGGCAACCTGTCGCTGGCGGTCATCCTGGCGTGGGGCGCGTTCCGGGTCGCGGGCGGGCAGCTGGAGCTGGGGGTGCTGGCCGCGTTCACGTTGTACGTGCGGCGGTTCTACGACCCGTTCGACCAGCTGGCGATGTTCACGAACACGTACGCGTCGGCGACGGCGGCGCTGGAGAAGATTTCCGGGCTGCTGGAGGAGGAGCCGACGGTCCGCGAACCCGACGACCCGTCGCCGCTGGGCGACGTGCGGGGCGCGGTGCGGTTCGACGGGGTGGGGTTCCGGTACTCGGCGACGACGCCGGTGGTGCTGCCGCCGTTCGACCTGACCGTGCCCGCCGGGCAGACGGTGGCGCTGGTCGGCACGACCGGGGCGGGCAAGTCGACCATCGCGAAGCTGGTGGCCCGGTTCTACGACCCGACGGCGGGCGCGGTGCGGCTGGACGGGGTGGACCTGCGGTCCGTCGCGGACGTCGAGCTGCGGCGCGCCGTGGTCATGGTGACGCAGGAGAACTTCCTGTTCGACGGCTCGGTCGCGGACAACATCGCGCTGGGGCGGCCGTCGGCGACGCGGGCCGAGGTGGAGGCGGCGGCGCGGGCGGTCGGCGGGGACGCGTTCATCCGGGCGCTGCCCGAGGGCTACGACACCGACGTGCGCAAGCGCGGCGGGCGGCTGTCGGCGGGTCAGCGGCAGGTGGTGGCGTTCGCGCGGGCGTTCCTGGCCGACCCGGCGGTGCTGGTGCTGGACGAGGCCACGTCCAGCCTGGACGTGCCGACCGAGCGCCTCGTGCAGGGGGCGCTGGAGACCGTGCTGGCCGACCGGACGGCGTTCATCATCGCCCACCGGCTGTCGACCGTGCTCATCGCGGACCGCGTGCTGGTGGTCGACGGCGGCCGGGTGGTCGAGGACGGGACGCCGGAGGAGCTGATCGAGGGGGACGGGCGGTTCGCGGCCCTGCACTCGGCGTGGCGGGAGTCGCTGGCCTGACCGGCCCGGACGGCCCGTCCGCTCGTTCGGGCCGTCCGGGCCGTCCCGGGTCGTTTGTTCAGGTTGTCGTTCGTTCGTCCAGGTTGTCGTTCAGGGTGTTCAGAGGAGGGTGGTGAGCAGGAGCGACAGCCAGGCCGCGAGGACGCCCGCGACGACGCCGTAGGCCATCCAGCGCCACACCGGCACCCTGCGCGCCAGCCACACCGAGGGGGAGATGCCGCCGACCACCAGGACGTTCGCCAGCAGCGCGAGCCACTGGCTGGTCTCACCGAGCCCCACCGACAGCGTGAACACGGTGAACGTCACGATCGCCGCCGTGATCAGGCTGACGGTGAGCCCGGTGGCCCACGGCGTGGGTTCCGGCTGCTCACCGGCGGACGGCTCGTCGGTCCCGCTCCCGCTCCCGGTTCCGGTCCCGGTTCCGACAGGGGCACCGCCCGCGCCCCCGGCCCCGGTCGCGTCGTCCGGGTCGTCGGCGGGCACGTCGACCGTGACCACGTCGCCCGTCACCGGGTCGGTGTACCGGACGGGTGACCCCATGTCGGCGGCCAGGCGACCGGCCAGCTGGCGGCCCCGCCTGGTCACCAGGGCACCGGCGGCACCCTCGGGGGGCGTGTCGGTGCGGCGCACGGCGTCGGCCACCTTCGCCCACTCGTGCAGGTCGTCCGCCAGGCCCGCGCCGAGCGGGAGGGTGTGGGGGTCGACCTCGTGCTCGCCCGCGTCGTCGCGTCCCGCGAGCACGGCGCGGCCGTCCTGGACCCGCAGTTCCACCTGCGTCCTCCTCTGCTCGGAGAGAAACGTAGCGCCTCGGGCGGTGGCGCAGAAGCGTCAGGCGATGGCGTAGAAGGCGATGGCGCCCGCGGTCGCGACGTTGAGCGAGTCGACGCCGTCGGCCATGGGGATGCGGACGGCGACGTCGGCCGCGGCGATGGCCTCCTCGGTGAGGCCGGGTCCCTCGGAACCGAGCATCACGGCGACCTTGCGCCCCCGCAGGCCCGCGTCGGCCAGGCCCACCGAGCCGGCGCGCGGGGTGAGGGCGGCGACCGTGAACCCGTTGGCCTTCAGGGTGTCCAGGCCCTCGCGGAGGTCGGGGGCGTGCGTGAACGGCACGCGCAGCACGTGCCCCATCGAGACGCGGACGCTGCGCCGGTAGAGCGGGTCGCTGCACCCCGGGCCGAGGACGACGCCGTCCACGCCGAGCGCGGCGGCGTTGCGGAACAGCGAACCCAGGTTCTCGTGGTCGCCGACGCCTTCGAGGACGGCGAGGCGGGTCGAGGTGGCGGCCAGGTCGTCCAGCGACGGGCGCGGCGCGCGGTCGGCGGCGGCGAGCACGCCCCGGTTGAGGTGGAAGCCGACCACCTCGGCCATCACCTCGGCGGAGGTGACGTACGCGGGTGCCGGGAGGTCGCCGAGGGCCTCGACGCGGCGGCGCACGCCGAGCAGCGCGCGGACCGGGTAGGGCGAGGCGAGGAGGCGTTCGACGACGACCACGCCCTCGGCGATCACCAGGCCCCGCCCACCCGGGCGGTCCGGGCGGCGGTCGGCCGTCGACAGGTCCCGGAAGTCGTCCAGCCTCGGGTCCGCCGGGTCGTCGATCTCGATCACCCGGGCAGTGTCCCACCTCCCGACACGTGAACACCCCTCGCAGATCAGGGGCCGGACAAGACGCGCCCACAACCTGCATGTTCTCGCTTATTGTTACTGCTATGTGACAGAGAGCACCGATTTGGGCGCTAGCGAGCAGGTGGGTGCTGTGTCACGGTTGGCCTCCGCTGAGCCCGCCGGAGCACCCCGACCGATTGGGAGGCGGCATGGGTACGGATGTGTCCAGTCGGACGTTCACCAGGGAAGATCGCCAGCGCTACCGCGAGCGCATGCAGCGGTGCATGGACGCGCTGGGGACCATGTTGGTCGAGGACAGCTTCTCGTTCCCGCGTCAGCAGATGGGGTTGGAGATCGAGCTGAACCTGGTCGACGGCGCCTGCCGGCCGGCCATGGCCAACTCCGAGGTGCTCGAGAAGATCGACGACCCCTCGTTCACGCTGGAACTGGGGCAGCACAACCTGGAGGTGAACGTCCCGCCGCGCGAGCTGGCCGGGAACGAGACGCTCGACCTGGAGCGGGAGCTGGTGTCGACGCTGGCGTCGGCCGACGACAAGGCGCACGACGCCGGGACGTCGATCGTGATGATCGGGGTGCTGCCGACGTTGCGGCAGGAGCACTTCGACCGGCGGTGGCTGTCCACCCAGCCGCGCTACTCGATGCTCAACGACCGCATCCTCGCCGAGCGCGGCGAGGAGGTGGCGCTGTCCATCTCGGGCGAGCTGTCGCCGCTGCCCGGGCGGACGGGCGAGAAGCTGTCGAGCTACTCCGAGTCGATCATGCCGGAGGCGGCTTGCACGTCCGTGCAGCTGCACCTCCAGGTCGCGCCCGACGACTTCGCGGCCCACTGGAACGCGGCGCAGGCGTTGGCCGGGGTGCAGGTGGCGATCGCGGCGAACTCGCCGTTCCTGCTCGGGCGGGCGCTGTGGCACGAGACCCGCATACCGCTGTTCCTGCAGGCCACCGACACCAGGACGCAGGAGCTGAAGAACCAGGGCGTCCGGCCGCGCGTGTGGTTCGGGGAGCGGTGGATCACGTCGATCTTCGACCTGTTCGAGGAGAACGTGCGGTACTTCCCGGCGCTGCTGCCGGAGACGGGCGACGAGGACCCGTTGGACGTGCTGGGGTCGGGCGGGACGCCGTCGCTGACCGAGCTGAGGCTGCACAACGGGACGGTGTGGCGCTGGAACAGGCCGGTGTACGACGTGGTGGACGGCGTGCCCCACCTGCGGGTGGAGAACCGCGTGCTGCCGGCCGGGCCGACGGTGCTGGACACGATGGCCAACGCCGCGTTCTTCTACGGCGCGCAGCGGGCGCTGACGACGTCGGAACGTCCACTGTGGAGCCAGATGTCGTTCCACGCCGCGGAGGAGAACCTGTACGCCGGGTCGAGGCACGGGATGAACGCCCAGCTCTACTGGCCCGGCATCGGCTGGGTGCCGCCGGACGAGCTGGTGCTGCGCAGGCTGCTCCCCCTGGCGCACGAGGGCCTGCGAGACTGCGGCGTCTCGGACGAGGCGCGCGAACGCTACCTGGGCGTCATCGAGGCCCGGTGCCTGGCGAGGCGCACCGGCTCGCAGTGGCAGCGCGAGACGGTGGCCCGACTGGAGGACCGAGGCGCCGACCGCGACACCGCCCTGTCCACGATGCTGGCCAGGTACCTGGAACTCATGCACGGGGGCGAACCCGTCCACACGTGGCCGGTGACCCCGTGACCCCATGACCACGTAACCCCGTGACCACGGCCCCGGGCGGCATGACCACGCCCCGGGCGGCGGCCACGACAACCCGATGACCACCCCCACCCCGACTCCGGGGCCCGCCGCACTGTCGGGGCGCCAGGCTGGACCGGGAGAACCTGACCCGGGCCTACGGCCTGGACTCCGAGCGG
>NZ_JBPKJK010000176.1:0-18025 GCF_051756985.1 Saccharothrix sabaoui | reverse complement strand
GGGCGAGGGGCCGACCAGGACCAACGCGCCGAAGCGCGACGGGTCGGAGTTGGCGGCCAACACGCCGATCATCGCGCTCACCGAGTGCCCCACGAACACCACGTCGCGCAGGTCCAACTCTTCGAGGACCTCCAGCACGTCGGTGGCGTAGCCGTCCAACGACGAGTAGCGCTCGGGTTGCCACGCCGACCGATCCGAGCGCCCGGCGCCCACGTGGTCGAACAAGACCACCCGGTGATCGTCCGCGAACGCGGGGACCATCAGGCGCCACATGTTCTGGTCGCAGCCGAAGCCGTGCGAGAACACCACCGGTCGGCCGTCCGCCGGGCCCGACACGGTCACGTTGTTCCTGCTCAGCACGTCCATAGCGGCAGTATTCCACCACGACCTGAGCACGGCGACAATCGACACTCACCCGCCGACGTGTCCACAGCCGTGACCGTGGCATGGCGTTATTGAACCGAAAGTGCGTGCCCACCTCTCCTTGGGCAGTAAACTCGCCGGTCGGCGACTTGAAGCGCAGGCGAGCGGACACCTTCGAAGCAGCAACTGGTCGACGCATCAAACCCGCGACCTGCTTGGACACTGCCGGAATTCCGGTTGAGCTTCCCCGACCTGCCGGGCCCGTAGTTCTCGCCGGTTTCAAGAGCGGCGTCTACCACCACGTGGCCGGTTAGCAGCCGGAGGGACGGGTGCGCCGGTGGCACGCTTCGGCAAGGCCGACGTCGCATCGACGAGGTACTGTTCGGCCGGTGTCCGGGAAGCCGTGGACGCCGAGGTCCGCTCGATGTCTCAGCAGGTGCCGGTGTGGAGTTTGAGCACCAGGAGCTTGTGGCGGTACATGCGGCACAGGGCGACCATGAGGTGGACCTGTTCACCGGGGCCCAGGGCGTGCAGCCGCTCAACGAGGTTGTCGGGCTGCAGGTCGACGTCGGTGCCCAGACGCTGGTTGAGGATCTCCCGGGCCAGGTCGTATTCGCGGTCGCCGATGGCCAGCCGGTCGACGTCGCGCAGGTCGCAGTTGCCGGGCAGCGGGAACCGGACGAGTTCTTCGGGGTAGCGGGTCGCCATGAGCTGCACGGCGACGTTGACCAGGCGCGCCACCAGCGCCGCCGCCCGGTCGACGTCGTCGAGCATGACCACCAGCTCGTTCACCGTCACCGTGTCGGGCTCGAACGCCGGCGGCGCGTCGATGTCGACGTCGAGCCGGTGCAGGGCCAGTGTGATGTTGTCCAGCACGCGTTCGGGATCGACGAGCACCCGTTCGGGGCTGCCGCTCTCCACGCTGGCTCGCGGGTGCCACGGATCGAGGAACTCCCGCACCGCTGCCTCCCCGTACACGTCGGGATCGGGTACGGGTCGTCGGGAACGCGGAAACTGCTCCACCGCCCTGCCTCCTCATGTCGATCGCCACCGGGCCACCGCCGTGATGCCCGGCGACCGCACCTGCAGTATCCCCGCCGGTACACCCGCCGCGGACCGGCATCACGGACCAGGACCGCCGGCCGGCGGCGCGGTGCCGATCAAATCACCGACCTCGGCGAGCGCACGGCTGGGACGACATCCCGACTCTCCACGCTGCCGCGATCGCGTCCGCGTGGATGTCGGACCTCATCCGTACCAAGATCCGGATGTGGCGCCACCAGCACAGAAGTCGAGTGAGCGAACTCGCGGAAGACGAACACGCGCTGTCGCTCGACAGGGCCCGGAGGCACGGCACGTCGGAGGCTGCTTCTGTCCGAACCGGACCGCGCCTCCGGTGTTCGACGAGTTTGCGGTTGCCCGATCGAGCGAATTACGAGGAAAGATCCCGTTTTCGACGGCTTCGGCCCTCACCGATCACCACCACAGGTGTCAGATCGGTTCGGTATGGGCAACCCGGATTCGACAACGATCACGCCACGCCCCAGGAGTCTGCGTGGCACGACGACAAGGAAGCACCGTGGCATCCTTGGTTGGATCGTTCTGGGTCTCATCGCCGGCGGCATCGTCATCACCATGCCGCTCGGCATCGTCGGCGCCATCCTCGGCGACTTCAGCGGCCGCGCGATCTTCGGCTCCGACATCGGCAGCTTCTTCGACCTGAGCACCTGGCTGCCCGCCATCCTCGGCTCGGTCGCCGTACTCGCCGTCCACCACCTCGCCACCAGCCGGGGCCACCGCGCCCACGGCTGACACCGCAGCACCACGACATCGGGCCCGCCGGCGATCCACCGGCAGGCCCGGTGCTTGCCCTCACGTCGACGGCACCGCGACAACTCGACGCGTGCCGTCCGACAGATCGTGCACGGCCCACGATCACCGCGAACAGCCAGACCGCTTGGCGTGGCGACCCTCCGCATGTTCACCGTCCACCTGGCCCGATAGCCGATTCCACCCACTCTCTCTAGACCGAATGGCTTAACGGTGTATGAGCGGGAAGGGCTTTGGGCAACCCGGTCCGGTGACCGACGCCCATTCCGCCCGTGACCACCCTCCGGTGCCGACACCCCGCGACGTGGCCACCACGACCGGATCGCACGACGTGACGATCGCGCAAAACCAGCGCAACGTGGACGGCCGCATCGAAGGGGTGCGAACTACCGGCCAGGGGCAGGTCGACGTCTCCTTGGCCTGCGAGGACCTCGCCGAACTGCGCAAGCGCATCGGCGAAGCGCTGCACCTCCAGAACGAGGACTTCGTCCTCGACGTGCAGCTGGTGGCGACGGAGCTGGCGTCCAACGCCTGCGATCACGCCAAGGACCCCAGACACCTGTCACTACGTCGCGAGATCCACCCCGACCGCGGACCCGAACTCGTCATCGAAGCCCACGACGCAACCCCCGACCGCACCCCGGTCGTCGGGTCCTCCAGCATCAGCCTTCACCGCGGCAACGGCATGAAGATCATCCAAACGATCTGCAACGACTGGGGCGTGCGCCAAGGAACCGACCACAAGGTCGTCTGGGGCCGAATCCGCATGCCCTGACGAATCACGCCACCCGCCGATGCGATCTCCTCCCCCGCAGATGTGTCCGGCCACACCGTTGAACCGCGGAAGCGGGACGCGCCACCCGGGCATGGGCATTATGGTGCAGATCACACGATTGTCCATCGATGTCGTGGCGTCACCGCTCGGACGCGTCCCGACTTCGGGATCCATGTGGCCGACGGATGTCCGCTCACGGACTTCGCTCAACCCTGACGCGTCGGTAGGTGCAGTTATGCCGGAACGACCTGGGGTGCCGTTGGCTCAACATCCCCGGTCGTTCCGGCCCGGCCCACTGGATGGGCCTACCGTGCAGATGACGCGTCCTGACGGTGCACCCGCCTGCACCCCCGGTCGGAACAGCCTAGTCCACCAGTGCTGTCACATCGGATGGCGATGTATCTGACGAGGCGGCGGTAATCCGCGCACGGCGGCGGTGGTGTGGTCCCGGTCGGGGCGGAGGGTGAACACCTTGTCCGGCCTGGTCTCCTGCAGGGGGCACAGCACGACGCGTTGGCTGGCCGCCACCACGAACGCCACGCCACACCGCTGGGCGTGGACGGCGGCCTGGATCAGCAGCGCCACTCCCGCCGAGGCCAGGAGCTCCATTTCGGTCAGATCCAGCACCAGGTCGACGCAGGCGGCGGCCGTGTCGATCACGGCATGGGCGACCGTGGCCGTGATGTGGGCCTCGAAGTGGCCGGCCTTGCGGTCGAGCTTGTCGGACACCTCCGCCGGGTCGGGGAACTCCAGGGCGTAGGCGTGCAGGGCGCTGCGCAGCCGTCCCATGACGATGGCGGCGGGCACCCCGCTGCCGACCACGTCGCCGATGACCACGCCGATGCGCTCGTCGGGCGGTTCGAACACGTCGTACCAGTCGCCACCCACACCGTTCTCCGCGCCGGGCACGTAGCGGGCCGCGAACTCCCAGGCGGGGACGGTCGGCAGCAGACCGGGCAGCAGGCTGTTCTGCAGCAGGGTCGCCGTCGCCAACTCGGACCGCGAGCGATGCAGGTGTGCCGCCGTCGCCGGCCGGTCGGCGGGGAGCTGAAGCAGGTCGATGTCCTCTTCGGAGGTGAGCGTGCGGCTGTCGAAGTCGTGCTCGACGCGCCCGACCCGGCAGTTGCGCCGGGCCTCGACGCGCGGCGCGGGGCCGGGACCCGGCTCCCGCCGCGCGGTCCACCGGTCGAGCCCGCCGGCGCCGGCGCGCAGCACCGCCCTGCTGTGCGCTACGACGATCCGTCGGCCCGCGTCGACCTCGACGCGGTCGTGCCGGCTCAACCGCACGACACCGCCGTCCGCGCCCCGGCTGCGTGGCCGGGGCGGGCCGAGCGGGGAGCTGAGCGAGCCTCCGGGCAGTTCCAGGACCCGTTCCAGCTCGGTGAGGGCGCACAGCGAGCCGGGCCGCTCGGGGCGGCGTCGACCGGACTGCCACAGGCTCAGCGTCGGCACGCTCACCGGTGTGCCGCACTGGACCAGCCGGTGCCGCACCCGCTCCAGTGACAGCCCGCCGGCGTCGATGGCGGCGCGCAGCGCGGCGGCGAACGGCCCGTCCGCCGACAGCCTGACCAGGTCGGTCCGGCTGTCGGCGGGGCCTGTCGTGCACCGGAAGCAAGAAGGTGTGTTCGCAGTGTCAACGGCGTCCGGATCTTGACAACCCCTTGCGCTCCCGGCCGTCCACCGCCGCGCGGGCGCGGGTCTGCCGGCGCAGGTCCGTGACCGCGACGGCGAGCGCGGCGGCCAGGAACAGGCAGGCGACCGCGGTGGCCCGGTCGAGCGCGACGCCGTGCAGCGCGTCCGGCGCGTCGATCAGCGTGAAGCCCGCGCCGTAGATCGTCGAGTAGTACGCCGTCGACGCGGTCGCGACGCCCACGCTGTTGCTGATGCGCTGGCCGAGCTGACCGAGGGCGCCGGCGGCGCTGCCCTGCGCGGCCGGGACGTCCACGAGCGTCATGGAGTGGTTGGGGGAGACCACCAGGCCGGCACCGAGGCCCTGCACGAGTTGCAGCACCGGGATGCCGGCCAGCACGGCTGTCGTCGACAGGTCGCCGTGCAGCAGTGCCAGGGTGCCCAGCGCGCCCGCCAGCACGAGCAGCATCCCCGTCGCGGTCAGCACCCGGCCGAGCCGGGCCACGTACCGGCCGCCGAGCCAGGCGCCCAGCACGGACGTGGCCGACGACGGCAGCACCACCAGACCCGCCAGGAACGGCGTGACGCCGCGGGCTTCCTGCAGGTGCAGGGTCAGCGCGAGCGCGATGCCCGGTCCGGCGGCGAACCAGGTCAGGGACACGAGCACGCCGTTGCGGAACGAGGCGATGCGCAGCAGGGCCGGGTCGACCACGCCGGAGCGGCCGGCGGCGGCGCGGCGGCGCGCCCGCGCGGCGAACAGCGCGGCGAGCGCGACCGCCGGCACCAGGGCGAGCCAGCGGGCGTCGACGTCGTCGGGGCGGCCGGTGGTGAGGATGAACGGCGTCAGCAGGGCCACCAGCGCGAGGCTGCCCAGCCCCAGGCCGGCCACGTCGACGTCCGGTCGCCGTCGCTCGTGCGGGGCCTGCCCGGCGGTGGGCAGCAGGACGTGCGCGGCGACCAGGAGGGCGAGGGCCACGGGGACGTTCATCACGAACACGCCCCGCCAGCCGAGCAGCGGCGTGGTGACCAGCAGGCCGCCCAGGCTCGGGCCCAGCGCGGTGGCGAGGCTGACGCACATGCCGTAGACGCCGAACGCCCTGCCGCGCTCCGGGCCGGGGAACAACTGCTGGACGATGCCCATCAGCTGCGGCATGAGCAGCCCGGCGGCGACCCCGAGCAGGGCGCGGCCGGCGATGACGTACCCGGTGTGCGGGGCGACGGCGCACAGCACGCTCGCGGCGAGGTAGAGGCAGGTGCCGGCGTGGGTGAGGGTGAGCCGCCTGCCGGCGTCGCCGAAGCGGCCCGCGGGGACCAGGGTGACGGCGAAGCAGACGACGTAGGCGGCCTGGATGAGCTGGATGCCGGCCGGGCCGGGGCGCAGGGCCCGTTCGATGGCCGGGACGGCGATGGACACCTTGTGGATGTCGAGCAGGAGGAAGCCGGCGGTGGTGCCGCACAGCAGCAGCACGGCCCGGCGGTTGGCGGCGGTGGTGGGCATGGCGGGACCACGCGTCGGCGGCGCGCCTCGTGCCGCGCCGCCGTGCGCCGGCGTCCTCAGACCTCCTGGAGGATCTTGCTGGAGTCGACGAGCGCGCCGAACTCGCTGCCCGCGTCGATCAGGCCCCAGCTGGCGATCCAGTCCAGGGTGCGGTTGAAGTGGTCCTCCGGGTACGGGCCGGGGTGGACGTAGCGCAGCCGGGCCGTCTTGAAGTCCTCGGGCGAGAGCTCGGCGATCGGCGCGGCCTGCGCGATGAAATGCTTGAGGTGGGGGCGGATGTCCTCGTGGATCTTGTCCACGCCCCGGGCGACGGCCTGGTTGATCCTGGTGAACGTCTCCGCGTCGAGGCTGTCGTTGGCGACCTCGGCGCCGTAGTAGTGGGCCTCGGCGAGCACCTTGTAGCCCTGCTTCTCGGCGACCGTGATCCACGGCTCCATCACCGCGACGGCGTCGATGTCGCCGTCGCGCAGGGCCTCGAACCGCTCCTTGCCCTTGATGCCGACGAGCTTGATGTCGGCGCGCGGCAGGAAGCCCTCCAGGGTCTGGAGCACCAGGTAGTGCGAGCCGTGGTGGAAGTTGACGCCCACCCGCACGCCGGCCAGGTCGCCCGGCACGTTGTGGGGCGAGTCGGGGCGGACGATGATCGCCTGGCTGGCGACCGCGGCCCGGCGGGCCACGACCCTGCCGTTGACCTGGCTGTCCTGCGACCGGCGCAGCTGGCCCCACTCGCAGGCGTTGTAGAGCTGCGACGCGCCCGCCTCGAACAACTTGAAGCTGCTGAACGAGGAGACCTTGCGCGGGTCCTCGATGAACCGCAGGCCGGTCTCGTCGGCGGGCCGGTGGCGGATCAGCTCGACGTCGAGCCCTTCGTCGGCGAAGTAGCCCTCCTCCTCCGCCACGTAGTAGGGCAGGTAGAAGACGGCGCTCGTCGCCTCGATCTTGATCTTCGACATGCGGGTTCCCCAAAGACTCATATTAGAAGTTCTACGGTAGACGTCCACAAACCCTAAGTTGTTGCGCCGCTTCAACGTAGAAGTTTCACATAGCGAGACGCTATCCACTACGGGCGACGACAGCTCTAACGTCTGGCCCACGCGCCGCCGGCGGACGACGCACACGATCCCGAGACAACACGAAAGTGGGTCACCAACGATGAAGCGCCACCCCCACGCCCCGAGCGGACGCGGCCGGCCACCCGGACGCCTCACAACGGCCCTGGCCCTGCTGGTGTCGGCCGGCCTGGCGCTCTCCGGCTGCGCCGCCACCGGCGGCACCGCGACCGCGAGCGGCGCCCCCGTCAAGGGCGGCGTGCTGAAGTACCGGGCGGCCGGCGGCGGCAAGTCCATCGACCCCGCCACCACCACCGGCTACGGCCTGGCCGTGCCGCTGCGCGGCCTGGTCGACTCCCTGGTGTTCAACAACCAGGACGGCACGTTCGCGCCCTGGCTGGCCACGAAGTGGGAGGTCAACGACAACGCCACCCGCTACTCCTTCACGCTCCGCCAAGGCGTGACCTTCAGCAACGGCGAGGTGCTCGACTCCACCGCGGTGCGGCTGAGCTACCAGGCGCTGCGCGACGGCGGCGCGAAGTACGCCGTGGCCAACCAGTGGATCGGCGCACTCGAACGCATCACCACCCCCGACCCCACCACCGTGGTGTTCGAACTGGCCAAACCCAACTCCTCGTTCCTCCAGGCGGTGTCCGGCACCGTGCTGGGCATCGTCGCACCGGCCACGGCCGCGCTCCCCTTCGAAAAGCGCCAGGAAGGTCTGGGCATCATCGGCTCCGGCCCGTTCGTGGCCGAGGAGAGCAGGGGCGAGGAGGGCTACACCCTCGTCCGCCGCGACGACTACTCCTGGGCACCCGAACCCGCCGCGAACCGCGGCGCGGCGTACCTCGACAAGATCGAGGTCCACAACATCCAGGACAACAGCATCGCCGCGGCCGAACTGCGCTCCGGCGGCCTCGACCTGCTGCACAACACCGAACCCGCCGACAAGACCGAGTTCGCGAACAGCACGGAGATCACCATCCGGCGCGAGCCGCTGCCCGGTTCCGCGCTCGGCTTCGCGGCCAACACCGAGGTACCCGGCCTGGACGACGCGCGGGTGCGGCGCGCCCTGGCGCTGGCCGTCGACCGCGACGCCGTGCTCAAGCGCGCCTCCGCGATCGACATCGCACCCAAGAGCGCCTACACCGCCAGCAACCCCTACTTCACCGACCAGTCCGCCAAGATCCGGACGGACGTGGCCGAAGCCGAGCGGCTGCTGGACGAGGCCGGCTGGCGACGCGGCCCGGACGGCGTCCGGACCAAGAACGGCACCCGCCTGTCCTTCCAGCTCGTCTACAGCCCGTCGACGATCTCGCACGAGCCGAACATCGCCGTGGTGCAGTCGCAGTGGAAGGACATCGGCGTCGAACTGAAGTTCGGCAGCCTCACCCAGGCCGAGCTGAACCAACGCCTCCAGTCCGGCGACTACTCCTTCTCCTGGGGCTCGGGCACCCGCCCCGACGCCGACGTGCTGCGCTCCACCTACGGCGGCGTGGACGAGGAACTGGACGCCCTCTTCGGCCGGATCCTGGCCGAACCGGACATCGCCGCACGCAAGGCGCTGGCCGCGCAGGCCTCGGAGATCGTGCTGGACAAGGCCTACTACATCCCGCTCTACGACTTCATCCAACCGCTCGCCCACCGCAACAGCACGCACCTGCCCCTGTTCGAGGCCACCCACGTCCCGTGGCTGGGCGACGCCTGGGTGGACCAGCCGTGACCCGCGACCTCGCCCGGACCGCGGCGGCCAAACTCACGCACGCCGCCGCGGTGGTCCTCGCGGCCTACTCCGCGTCGTTCTTCCTGCTGTTCGTGCTGCCCGGCGACGCCGTGCTGGCCCGCATCGGCACCACCGACACCATCGGTTCGGCCGACCTCGCCGGGCTCGACCTGGACCTGCTGCGCGACGAGGTCGGCCTGTCCGACAGCCTCTGGACCCAATACGTCGACGGGGTGACCGGCCTGCTGCGCGGCGACCTGGGCCACTCGCTGGTCACCGAGCAGCCCGTCACCCGGCTCATCGGCGAGGTGCTGCCCAACACCCTCGCGCTGGCCGCCGCGTCGCTGGCCCTCTCGGTGCCGCTGGGCTTCGCGCTGGCCGTGCTCGCGGTCACCCCGCGCTCGCGGGCGATCCGCTCACTGGCCTCGCTGACACCGTCGGCCTACGTGAGCCTGCCGGTGTTCTGGGTCGGCATCCTGTTCATCTACCTCTTCTCCCTCACCCTGGGCTGGTTCCCGTCCAACGGCAGCCGGGGAATCGCCTCCCTGGTGCTGCCCACCGCGGTGCTGGCGCTGCTCGGCGCCGCGCAGTTCGCCCAGGTGCTCATCAGCGGCCTGCGCACCGAACTGGGCACCACCTACGCCGCGGTCACCGCACCCGCCAAGGGCGCGAGCCGCTTCCACACCGTCTACCGGCACTGCCTGCGCAACGCCGCGTTCCCGTTCCTGGCGGTGTTCGGGCTGCGGGTCGGACAACTGCTCGGCGGCACCGTGGTGGTCGAGGTGGTGTTCTCCCGCGTCGGGCTCGGCCGGTTGATGGTCGACTCGGTCAAGGCGGTCGACCTGACCGTCGTGCTGGGCCTGGTGGTCGTGCTGGCGGTCGCCTACGTCGTGGTCAACGCCCTGGTCGACATCGGCTACGTGCTGCTCGACCCCCGCCTGCGCCGCCGTGCGGCACCCACCCAGGAGGTCCGGGCGTGACCGACACCCTCACCGCCCCCACCACCGGCGTCCCCTCACCACCCGTCCCCGCGCACCGGCGACGCCGCCCGCGCCCGCGCGAACTGCACGTCCACCTCACGCTCCTCGCCCTCCTCGTGCTCATCGCCGCCTTCCCCGGCCTGGTCACCTCGCACGACCCGTACGAGCTGGACGGGCTGCCGTTCACCCCACCGGGCGGCGAGTTCTGGTTCGGCACCGACGAGATCGGCCGTGACCTGTTCTCCCGAGTGGTGCACGGCCTGCGGATCTCGCTGTTCTCCGCGCTGCTCGCCGTCACCGTGGCGCTGGTCGTCGGCCTGGTCGTCGGCGTGCTGTCCGGGTTGCGGCCCGGCAGCCCGCTCGACCGCGCCCTCGGCATCCTCACCGAGGCGGTCATGGCCATCCCGGCCGTGCTGCTGGCCCTCGCGGTGATCACCACCTACGGGCGCGGCGCGTTCGTCGCGGCGGTCGCCATCGGCATCGGCGAGGCCACCGGGTTCGCCCGGCTCATCCGCGGCTGCGTGATCCGCGCCGGCACGCTGACCTACGTCGAGGCGGCCCGCACGTGCGGCGCGGGTCCACTGCGGGTGATCACCCGGCACGTCGTCCCGAGCATCTACCCGCCGGTGCTGTCCTACACCGCGCTGCACTTCGGCCTGGCCATGCTGGCCATCGGCTCGCTGAGCTACCTCGGCTTCGGCGAGGCCCCGCCGTCGGCCGAGTGGGGCGTGTTGATCGCCGGCGGCCAGAAGTACCTGGCGCACGCCTGGTGGGTCGCCATCATCCCCGGCCTGGCGCTGACCGCCGTGGTCGTGCTGCTCAGCCGCACCGCCCACCTGCTCCAGGAGGACCACGCATGACACCGTTCGTCCGGATCACCGACCTCACCGTCGCCTACCGGCACGCGCACGACGGCACGTCGGGCACCGCGCTGGACTCGATCTCCCTGGACGTCCCCCGCGGCCGGGTGACCGCGGTCATCGGCGAATCCGGCTCCGGCAAGAGCACGCTCGCGCACGCCGTCGTGCGGCTGCTGCCGCGCAACGGCCGCGTCGTCGACGGTCGGGTCGAGTTCGCCGGCGAGGACATCGCCCAACGCGGCGACAAGGAGTTCCGCGCGTTGCGCGGACGGCACATCGGGTTCGTGCCGCAGGACCCGATCGCCTCGCTCAACCCGACCAGGACCATCGGCGCGCAACTGCGCGAGGCGTTCACGCTGGCCCACTCCCCGCTCTCCCCCGCGCAGATCGACCAGCGGGTCCACCAGGACCTGCTCGACCTGGGCTTCCCCGACCCGGACACCCTGGCGGCGCGCTACCCCCACGAACTGTCCGGCGGGATGCGCCAGCGGGTACTGGTGGCCATCGCGTTCTCACAACGACCCGAACTGGTCATCGCGGACGAACCGACCAGCGCGCTGGACGTGCTGGTCGGCCAGGAGGTGCTGCGCGCCATCCACACCGCCCGCGCCAAGCACGGCACCACGGTCGTGCTCATCACCCACGACCTCGTCCTGGCCAGCCGCAACGCCCAGGACGTCGTGGTGCTCGACCGCGGCAGGGTGGTCGAGACCGGCCCCGTCGACGAGGTCTTCGCCGACCCCCGGCACGCCTACACCCGCACCCTGCTGGCCAGCTCCGCCCGGGTGACGCGAGGACGCGTGCTCAGCATCGCCGAGTCCTACACCCGGCGGCCCGCCCGGACACCGGAAGGCGAGCCCACCGCGCCCGCGGTCGAACTGCTCTCGGTGTCCAAGCGGTTCGGCACCGCGAAGCACGGCACGCAGGCCGTCGACGACATCTCCCTCACCGTGCCCAGCGGCACGACGTTCGCGCTGGTCGGCGAATCCGGCTCGGGCAAGACCACCACCAGCAGGCTCATCCTCGGCCTGGAACGCCCGGACCGGGGCGTGGTGCGGGTGCTCGGCCGCGACGTCCCCGAACTGCGCCGCGACGGACTGCGCGCACTGCGCCGGGACATGCAGGTCGTCTACCAGAGCCCGTTCGAGTCGCTCAACCCCCGCCTCCCCGTGCACGGCATCATCGCCGAACCACTGGACGCCTACCGGATCGGCTCCCGCACCGAGCGCGCCACCCGCGTCCGCGAACTGCTCGACCTGGTGCACCTCCCCCAGTCCTACGCCGACCGCAAACCAAGGGAACTGTCAGGCGGCCAACGGCAACGCGTGGCCATCGCCCGCGCGCTGGCACTGCGCCCCCGACTGCTGGTCCTCGACGAACCGGTCTCCGCCCTCGATGCCACCGTCCAAGCACACGTGCTGGACCTGCTCGTCGAACTCCAACGGGAACTGGACCTGACCTACTTCCTGGTCACCCACGACCTGGCCGTGGTCGCCGACATCGCACGGCACGTGGCGGTCATGCGCGCCGGACGCATCGTCGAGCACGGCCCCACCCCCCAGGTCGTCCTGGCACCGCGGCACGACTACACGCAGGCGCTGCTGACCGTGTGACCCGGCCGCGCCGACCGTACGCCCCCGTCCGACCAGCCAGGCGCCCCCGCCGGTCAGGCGACCCCGGCCCGGACGACCGCGCGGATGTCCACGTCCAACACCGTCGACACGGCGGGCAGCACCCGACACCCCGCCCGGTACTGCTCCAGCAGCAACTCGACGTCCGGCTCGTCCAGACCGTCCACCACCACCTCGACCAGCACCCGACCGACCTTGAGCCGATTCGGGGTATAGCGCGACGTGCGCGCCCGGACGTGCACCGCCCGCGTGCCCGGGTCGTCCGCGTCGGGGTCGCCGTCGGCGCGCAACACGTTCAACAGGTTGACGACGAGGGCCGAGACCAACAGGTCCAACGGACCGGGCGCCTTCCCGGGACCACCCGAGGCGACCGACCCGTCCGCGAGCAGCTCGAACGCCGGACCGCGCACGGCGAAGCGCCCGCCCACGTCCGTCGTGCAGCCGGTGATGGCGCTGATGTAGTCGTACCCGGTCATCTGCCCTCCCACGAACGCCAGGTGGCGGGTCCAGTGTGCGCCACCCACGCGGACGGAACAGAGCCGTACCGCTATCTGGACACTGTGGACGGGATCACCGCTTGGCCAGCTCGGCGGCGAAGATCACGGACGCCTTCTTCAACACCTCGATCTCCTCCTGCATCGACCCGATCCGCTCGTGCGCGGCGTCCAGCTCGGCCTCCAGCTCGGCGATGCGCGCCAGCAACCGCTCCCGGGGCGCCTGCCGCAACCGGGCCGCCTCACCGGCGCTGAACATGCCGTCGTCCAGCCGCTTCACCCAGATCCGCAGGGACTGCTCGCCGACCTCGAACTCCTCGGCCACCTCGCGCAGGACGGACCGGTTGCCCGGCTCCGCCTGGCGGCGCTCGACAACCCGGCGGACAGCGGCGGCACGCACCTCGTCGCTGTACTTCCGCTCGAACGCCATGTCCGCCCTTCCGTCATCACCGTCTCCACACAGCGTAACGACTGCGGAGCACCGGCCGGACCATGACGCGCGTGGCCGACGACCGCCCGGCCACAACGCGAGCATCGCCGCGGCGCCTCGTTGACGACCTTGCCCGGATCATGATCACGGCCTACTCGACTACGAGCAGCCACATGCCGGGAACCCCGCATGAGCGCCTTGCTGTCCCGAACGCGAAGGACAAGGTCACGGTGATCGTGCGCCATGAGCGCTGAACTCACGACGAGAAATAATTTTGTCCACACTGAAGGTATAGAGATACTTATCAAATACCGATAGTGGTCAGGCTCCGGGTCGCAGGGTTGGTGGTGACGCCTCGCGGGTCGAGTACGCGGACCGGACCGCGGATCAGCCCGCGCCAGCGGCCTTGTGAGGACATAGACGCCAACGACATTCACACGGTCCCGCCGTCCCGGTCGCATGCCGGAACCGCGCATCCCGTCGACACACGCTCGCGGGATGGCGAACGCCTGGTTCCACATGCGGCGCACAGCCGGGTTGCGGCCGGCTACGCGGCCGACCGGGCAAGGTCGAGGGCCTCGTGCAGTGTCGGGCGGACCCGCAGCACGTCGACGGTTCCGGTGATCTGCAACGTCCTGAGCACCGGACGTCGACCGGCGGCCACGGCGAAGCCGACACCCAACCGAGTCGCGCGATCGCGCGCCTCCAGCATCGCCGTCACGCCCAGCGAGCCGAAGAACTCCACGCCTTCCAGGTCGACCACCACCCCGACGGGCCGCCGGTCCAACCGGGCGGCCAACTCCGCGCTGATCACCTCGACGCTGCCGTGGTCCACCTCGCCGGCCACGCTGGTGATCAACACGCCGTCCTGCTCGGTGTGCGCGATGTCGACCCACGGGCCGATATCGGTGAGTCGGTCGTCCACGCGCGGGACCACCCTTCGCCTCGTGACGGCGGAACCGCTCGTCCGGGCACGCTGTTGAACCCGGGGGACGTTCCGCGAACAGCCCGCGACGTCACCGGGCACCCCTACGGTACGGCGTGGTTCGGTAAAATCTCAACCTGAAAGTCGATCCGCCGCCTGGCCGGATTGTCGCGACACCCGCAAGGTGCGGTGACGTCATCGACTTTGTGAGGAAATAATGAGTAGATGAACAGTCGTGAACCTTGCTCATCCTGGACGTGGGCGGTGTCGGGACCGTAGAACACGAGCGGCAGTCGCATCAAAGTGACACACCGGATATTCCCACGTCCCGGGCTCGTGGCTCAACGCAGTCGCGTCGATTTCACCCGATCGTTGCCTTGCAGTGGATGCGGCAGGTATGCATATCACCCATGGTCGACTGGTGACGCGGACAACGCGGACCGGGTTTTCGAATCACCGACCAGCGACTCGTTCGCGGTAGCCGGCGACGGGAAATCCGGAAATATTTCATTTTCAGCCGACCAGGAAGGCGTGGTGGGTGTCCCAGCTTCAGGATGATCTGCTGGCCGGCCGTTACAAGCTGGCCGGAGCGTTGGGTTTCGGCGGTATGGCGGAGGTGTACCGGGCATGGGACACCGTGCTGTGCCGCGATGTCGCGGTCAAGCTGTTCCAGCCGAACGCCGACCTCGACGACCGGCGTCGGTTCGACAACGAGGCCCGCACGCTGGCCCGGCTGTCGCACCCCGGCCTGGTGTCGGTCCACGACACCGGTGGCAGTGACCGCGGCGCGTTCCTCGTGCTGCAACTGGTCGACGGGCGCACGCTGCGCCACCGCATCGCCCGGGGACCGCTGGCGGTCGAGGAGGTGCGCCGACTGGGCGCCCGGTTGTCCGGGGCGCTGGCGTACGTGCACGACCGGGGTGTGGTGCACCGGGACGTCAAGCCGTCGAACATCCTGCTCGACCGCGCGGGCGAGCCCTACCTGGCCGATTTCGGGCTGGCCCACCTGACCGGCGCCACCCGGTTCACCCGCACCGGCCAGATGGTGGGCACCGCCGCCTACCTGGCGCCTGAGCAGGTCCGCGGCACCGAGGTCGGCCCCGCCGCCGACGTCTACGCCCTCGGACTGGTGCTGCTGGAATGCCTGACCGGCCGACGCGAGTACCCGGGCGGCGATGTCGAGGCCGCCGTCGCCCGGCTCCACCGCCCACCGGACGTTCCCCGCGACCTGCCCGCGGACCTGGTGCGCCTGCTGACGCTGATGACCTCCCTGTCACCCCGCCGCCGCCCGACCGCCCACGACTGCGCCCGCGCACTGACCGGGCACACAGCTCCCGCCATCGAAGTCAAGCCCGACGACGCCCACGGGCGGAGCGCACCGACGCCCCCATCGGTACTCCGGTCGCCCGTGAAGACCCCGAAGAAGACGCTGACGGCCGCCGCGGGCTTGGTGGGTGCCGTCTGCATCGCCTGGACCATGTCATCGAGCACCTCCCCGGCGACCTCCGCACCGAACGGATCCGCCCCGCAGATTCCCGCCACGACCTCGTCCCCGAGCCCAACTCCGAGTTCCACCACAGCACCTGTCGTCGGTTCGACCACCGGGACCAGCACCGGGACCCCCGAGGTTCCGGGCGAGCAGCGAACCGACGATCCCGTCGTCCAACAATCATCCGCACCGGCGCAACAAGGACGGCGGCAGCCGGAGCAGGTGAAGGAGCAGCCGCCAAACCAGGCAAAAGACAAGGACGCGGGCAAGGACAAGAAGACCAAGCCATGAACCGCCGGCACCGACGCACACGCCTCGAATCGGCCAACGCAACCTTCGATTACCCGGAAATCTTCTAAACCGTCAACGCCGCCCCGGCCAGCCCCGGCCACAGCCCCGTCGTCACCGCCTGGCGGCTGCCCACCGGCCATTCGTACGGCAGGCGAATCCGTCATGCGGCGGTCGGACGGATTCGGGCCGCCGCCGTCACGACGGCGCGCTACGCACGTCGTGGGCAGGTCCCCCCGCCTGAGGAGTTGCTCGAACTGCAGCCGCGCGACCGCGCCCAACGACAGGAACCGTCCTGGCACGAGCGCACCCGCACAAGCACCGACGGCCTTCCAGGACTACCCCGATCAGCAGGACATCCCGCGCCTGCGTCCCTGGCGAGCCGCCGGCTGATACAGCAACGACCAACATTCCCGACAGAGGTCAAGCCGACAGCCTCGCCCGGAGGGTGCGATCCACACCGCGGCTACCTGAGCCACACCACCAGCAGTCCACTCACGACGAGCAGGATCCATGCGAGCACGCTCAACGAAACCGACGGCAGGGCCCGCACCTCCGAGCGATCCGCGGGCTCGGGCAACAGCGGCGTGTCGAGCGGGATGTTGCGGTACCAGAACTGGTTCAACCGCTGCCATTGTTCGTCGCCCTCCACACCGAGGACGGTGAGCAACTCATTGCGGTAGAGGTCGAACGCGACGCGCACCTGGTCGCCGTAGAGACGCGCCGGTGCCAGCGCGCCGCGGTAGGTGGCCCAGGCGACCGCGGCCGCGCCCCAGTAGCAGGTGAGGAACAGCCAGGTCGGCCCGCCGGTGACCGCGAGCCACCCTCCCGCCGCCACGGCGAAGAACGCGGCGTGGGCGGAGACCGTCACCTGGAACTCGACTTCCGCGCGGGCGGCGACCAACGAGGCCGTGAGCCTGTCCGGGAGCAAGGGGAACAAGCGCGGCCAGGTCAGGACGGCGTCCGCGCCGTACCGTTCGGACGGGTAGCTCTCCGCGGAACGCAGGATGTTGCCCAGCCGGGTCGGCAGGACGTCAGCGGGATCAGCCGGGTAGTCCGCCGCGCCGCGTTCGAAGCCGAGCCGACGCGCGCGCCTGCGGTGCCGGTGGGTGCCGGGCAGCACCAGCACGCGCCCCAACCGGCCCGGCCAGAGACCCTCGCAACACCGGATGAGCGATTGCGCCCGTCCTGAGACGAGGGCGGCGAGCAGCACGGCGACGACCACGACACCGGTGCCCGCCAGCGCTTTGACCGTGCCGTCGAGCGTGTTCCACGTGCGCAGGGCCTTGGCCGGATCGGTCAGCGTGCTCACGACCACCGCCCCGAGCGCGCCGAGGGTGATCAGGGTCGGCAGCAGCGCGTTGAGCAGGAAGCGCCGGTCGAACAGACCGGTGGTCTCCCGCACCACGTCGGTGAGCACGGTCATCCGCCCAGTTCGAGGTCGTGCGGCTCCCGATCGGGGTTGGCGCACGAGGGTGGCCTGCGTGGGTTCCAGTGCTCCAACGCGTTGCGGTAGCCGCACCGCGCGCAGGCGACGCGCGCGGCGGCGAGCCGCACTCGGCCGGGCAGCGCCCCGTCGGCCGAGGCACCGGCCGGGCCCATCTCGTTGCCGGACAGCAGGTGCTCACCGGAGGCGAGGTAGTCCGACACCCGCGCGACCGGGAGCGTCCCCACCGGTGTGCCGCCCCGCACCAGCACCAGCAGGGTGATCCCGAGCAGCAGCAAGCTGATCGACGGGGAATCGGCGAGTTCCGCGAAGGTCTGGTCCGCGTCGATCTCGACCGCGGGCGGCAGCGCCGGCCACGAAGCCAGCGTGTCCGCGTCGGCGTCGGCCAACTCGGGGGCGGACACGGTACCCAGCACGGCACCGTGGTCGTCGACCACCACTCCGACACCCCTCAGCACAGCACGTGCCTCGGCCGGGGTCAGCTCGGCTGCCAGGATGGTGAACTCGTGGTCGCCGTGGTCGACGACCCGATCCCAGGGCTTCACCGCCAGTCCCCGATCAGCACGAAACCGGCCCAGTAGTAGGGATGGGCATACAGCCTCCTGGTGTAGTCG
>NZ_JBPKJK010000175.1:0-18263 GCF_051756985.1 Saccharothrix sabaoui | reverse complement strand
CCATGAGGTACACCGCGTTCCTGATGGCAGTCCTGCTCCTCACCGCGGCCTGCGGCCGGGAAGCGGCGCCCGCCGGTGACAGCGCACCGACCGGGGACGACCTGCGCGGCCTGAGCTTCACCGCGTCCACCGGCACCGAGCAGGGCCGGGCACGCGCACTGGTCGCGGGCACCACCGTGCGGGTGCGCTTCACCGACGACGGCCGCCTGGTCGTCAGCGGCGGCTGCAACACCCTCTCCGGTCCCGTCGACACCGGTGGCGGCCGGCTGGCGGTGACGGACCCGAGCATCACCGAGATGGGCTGCGACCCGGAGCGCACCGCGCAGGACCGGTTCCTGGTGGACCTGTTCACCGGCAACCCCGCGTGGCGCCTGGACGGCGACACCCTCGTGGTCGGCTCACCGGACGACAACCTGCGACTGGTCCGGGAACGGGCACTGACCCTGGCCGGCGAGGTGTGGCGGGTCGACACCCTGATCCAGGGCACGACCGCCGGCGCGGCCCCGGCCGGCGTCACCGCGACCTTCGTCTTCACCGACTCCGGGGTGGCGATCACGGGCCTGTGCAACCTCACCGCGGCCGAGTACCGGACCACCGGCCGGACGATCACCTTCACCCCCGGCCCGGTGACCCGCAAGGCGTGCGAGCCGGACGTCATGGCGCTGGAAGCGGCGGCACTGGCCGTGCTCGACGGCGAGGTCGCCTACGCGCTCGACGCCCGGACGCTGACCCTGAGCAAGGGCGACAGGGGTCTGCGGCTCATCGCCGAACCGCGGTAGGGCGAAGTCCGGCGAGGACGAGGACGCCGCGCTACCGGGGGCGTCCGAGGGGTTACCGCTGGTTTCCCGCGCGCAACCAGGCGATGTAGTCGGCGGCGGCCGCGGCGGTGTCGTAGCGGGGCTCGAACCCGGTGTCCTCGCGCAGGCGCGTGATGTCGAGCCAGCTCACCGGGTGGTCCCCGGCCTGCGGGAGTGCGCACCGGAAGTCGGGTTCGGTGGAGTTGATCGCGGTGACGACGTCGGCGTTGCTCGTGGCGCGGCCGGAGGCGACGTTGTACGTCGAGTGGTTCAGCTTCCCGGCGAGCTGCAGCAGCGCGAGCGCGCGTCCGGTGTCCTTGACGTAGAGCAGGTCGAGGGCGTCGTCGGCGTGCGGCGGTGCGATGAGCCCGGACAGGTCGGGTTCGCCGCGCCGGGCCGCGGCGTGGGCCAGGGAGGGGGCGGCGAAGAACGGGTCGGGCAGGTGGCCGCCGGGACCCCAGGTGCCGGAGATGCGCGCGGTGACGATGTCCACGTCGGTCACGTCCGAGAGGTGGCCGGCGAGGAGTTCGGTGACCTTCTTGAACGTGGGGATGGCGTGGGAGTGCCCCAGGGGGATCGGCACGTCCTCGGTCAGCGCGCCCTCGGAGGCGAAGCCGTAGACGCCGATGGTGCTCGCGGTCACGACACGGCGCACGCCCCAGGTCCGCGCGGCGCGGACGATGTTGAGGAACGCGTCCAGTGCCCCCGCCGTGGCCTCGACCGGGTCGGTGTCGGTCACCGGCCACGGCAGGGCGACGGCGAGGTGCACGATCCCGGTGATCGGGTACCGCCGGCCCACGGCGAGCAGGGCGTCGAGGTCGGCGACGTCGGCCTGGACGACGTGGACGGGCAGGTCGGCCATGTGCGGGGGGACCTGCGCGGTGCGGCGCTGGAGCAGGACGCACTCCTCGCCGGCGTCGGTGAGGGCGCGGACGGTGTGGGAGCCGATGAAGCCGAGCCCTCCGGTGACGAGGATCATGGTCGCGCCTTTCGTGGTGGAACTGATCGTCAGGATTACTGACGATCAGACTAGGCCTAAGATGGGGGCCGTGTCCACCGAGCCGAGCGCCACCGCCGACCCGCACGAGGTCCTGGGGTACCTCCTCAAGCACGCGACCCTGAAGCTCACGGCGTTGACGGACGCTGCGCTGGAGCCGTTGGGGATCGACAGCAAGGACTTCGGGGCGCTCCGGGTCCTGGCCCACCGGGAACCGACGTCGCAGCTCCAGGTGGCGCAGATCCTCGGCATCGACCGCACCACGATGGTGGCGTTGCTGGACGCGCTCGAGCGCAAGGGCGTCGTCACGCGGCGCCCGGACCCCGCGGACCGGCGCAGGAACGTCGTCGAGCTCACCGAAGAGGGGATGCGGACCTACGACGCGGCACGGGTGGCGTACGGGAAGGCCGAGAGCGCGTTCCTGGCCGCGATCAGTCCGAACGCGACGGATCAGCTCCGCCGGACGCTGCGCACCCTCGTGCAGACCTGACCTGCGGGGGAGGCCCGGCCGGACCGCCGCCCGGACGAACGGGGGTGCCCCGCCGCCGAACGGCGACGGGGCCGAGCTGCCGGTCGCGGGACGGGCCCGCAACCGGCAGGGGTGGTCACAGCAGGGAGATGTAGTCGGTCGGCGGACCGTCGCCCGCGCTGTTGTGGGCGATCACCGCGGCCCGGACCGGCATGTGGGTGACGTCGGAGTCGGGCACGAACGTGTAGGTGGTGCCCTGCACGGATGGCTGCAGGGTGCAGGAGTCGTGGGTCTCGACGGACGTGCACATGACCACGCCGTAGCTGACGGTCTCGTACCCGTCGTCCGCGGGCGGCGACCACGTCAGGACGACGGTGCCGTCCTTGCGCTCGAAGGTCAGGTTCTGCGGCGCGCCGGGTGCGACCACGCCGCTCTGCGCGTAGCCCTGCCCGGTGGCTTCCGAGCAGGTGTCGGAGGCGGCCTGGGTGGCGATCACCCGGTCCTGGGTGGAGCCGGTGGCGGGTGCGGTGTAGAGGCCGGTGGCGAGGTCGATCGTGCCGAGGGCGCCGTCGCTCAGCCTCCAGGTGACGGGTTGGGTGTTGGCGCAGCCGACGGAGGTGGCGGTGAACTGCACCGCCTCACCCGCTCTGACCCGTCGGGTGGTCGGCTCGACGTCGACGGTGGTGAGCTTGTCCGGTGACGTCCACAGGTCTACCGGGTCGTCCTCGTTGTTGTAGATGGAACTGCTTCCGTGCACCTCCAGCAGCGGCACCTCGAAGGTGAGGCTCACGTCCACCACGAGCGAGACCTTGCCCCAGGGTGTTCGGGAGGAATCGGCGTCGAAGACCAGCGACGGGGTGAGTTCGAGGCCGGGGCCGGCGATGTCGTAGAGCAGGATGGTCAGGTTGGCCGGCAGGCTGACGGTGATCTTGGCCGCCGCCTTCAGGTTCGGTTCGAAGGTGTTGACGGCTTTCGTGGTGTCGTCGTGCGGGGTCCAGCGGTCCTCTGCCTTGCTGTAGGTGAGGCTGCCGCCGATGGTCTGCTCGTAGGAAGCGGTGAAGGTGAACTCCAGCGACCCCTCGGCGGTGAGCCTGGCCAGCAGCGTGAACTTCGGGCACAGCACCAGCGGGAACCAACCGACCCAGAACGTCGTGCAGTCGAACGGGATGTCCACCAGGGGCTTGCTCTCGGCGGTGCCGGAGAACATCGCGGCGAAGCGGCCCTCCACCGACGCCTGGACGGTGGCCTTCGCGGCGATCGAGGCGCTCTGGAGGCTGAACCATGACATGTCCACGTCCAGTGCCCAGTCGGGGGTGACGGTCACCTCGCCGGTCAGCGCGGCCTCGAAGCCGACTTCGCCCTCGGCCTGCACCTTGGTGTCCTCGGAGGTGGAGCTCTGCGGCTTGTAGGCGATGCTCATGTCGAGCCTGCCCCCGATGGAGGAGACGTCGACGCGGGCGCCGGGGACCAGGGAGCGGGGTTGTGCGGTGCTCACCCAGTCGGCCTTGGGCGCGGCGAGCAGGGAGGAGGTGTGGACGGCGTCGGTGAGCTTCGCGTTCTTCGTGATGAGCACGACCTTCTCGCCGCTGGTCCGCACTTCGGTGATCTCGCGCAGCAGGCCCTTGCGGGGGCGGGGCTGTCGGGCCTCCGCGACGACGATCTGACCCTTGACCAGTTTCTTCACCTGGGGGGTGGCCTGGTTGAACACCACGCGGTCGTGGGCGATCCGGCTGATGGCGTCCATGCTGTTGACGGTCAGCTTGACGGTCCTGTCGGCGATCTTGTAGCCGGGTCTGGCCCGGGCGGTGCCGGCGGCGGCGAGGCGGTCGGCCACGCCGTTGGCTGCGGTCACCGCGACGGTGTGGACCTGTTGCGGGTCCAGGCCGGTGAGGGTGGCCCGGTGCGTCGAGGCGCCCACCGTGACGGACTTGCCGCCCGGGGTGGTCGTGACGGTGTAGGAGGTGACGGCCGCGCCGCCGTCGTCGCGCGGCGGCTGCCAGGTGACGTCCAGCGACCCCTGGGTGCCGTCGGCGGAGGGCGTGGCGGACACGGAGCGGGGGCGGGTCGGGGCGTAGGGCGCTCGTGGCACGTTGTCGGCCTTGGTCGCGGCCCTGCCGGTGCCGATCTTGTTGGTGGCCGCCACGGTGACGGTCTGGGCCTTGCCGTTGACCAGGCCGGTCAGGGTGGCGGTGCGGACGTCGCCGCCGACGGTGGCCTTCTTGCCCGAGGGGGTCGCGGTGACCGTGTAGCCGGTGATCGGCGCGCCGCGGTCGGCGCCGGGGTTCCAGTGCACCACCAGGCTGCCGTCGCGACCGAACACCGAGTCGATCGTCGGCGGCAGCGGCCTGCGGGCCGTGCGCGGCACGGCGGGTTCCGACTGCGCGGACTTTGGCGAGGACGTCCCGGCGAGGGTTTCCACGGCGGTGAAGGTGTATTTCGTGCCGTTGGTCAACCCCGTGACGCGGGCCGAGGTCTTGCCGCGGTTCTTCACCACGGCGGTCTTCCCGCCCGGCGCGGCGGTGACCGTCATCGACCACTCCGCCGTCGCGTTCCGGTCCTGGTTCGCGGACAGGAACACCACGTCGACCGCGTTGTCCCGGGAGTACACCTCGGTGATGCGGGGGGCGACCAATCCCGGTGCCGCCTGCGCCGGCAGGCCCGGCGCGACCACCGAGGAAATCAGCAGGGAAATCAGCAGGGAAAGAACCGCTATCGGCGAAAATGCGCGTGCGGAACCGCGACTCGGTCTCATCGGTGACATCCCCTCGATCGAGCGAAAAGAATTCGGATTCGTTCGACCGTAGCGCCCTGGATATTGTCCGGGGCATCACTCGACGGTATCGACTGCTGTCGCTGTGCGTGCACGTGGAGGTCGAAAAAGCACGGAAAGGTGTGGGTCCGGCCACCGACGGGTGCGGTTCCTGCTCTTTTCGGTTGAACCGCGAGTGGTCTCTGCTGCTTGGACAAGGTCACGCGCGTTCGACGACCGTACGCCGATGTTGAGCCGGGAGTGTTCGGTTGCCCACATGATGGCGTAGCGGACGTGTGGGGCGCGGAAGTAGCCGCGGACGATGTGCGGTTGGCGTTGGCGGCGGTGCGGGAAACCTCTGGTCTCGTGGGCGAGGCGGTCGACGTTGTGGGCGCGGGAGGCGTTGACGTTGCGCTCGAGGTCGGCGTTGAGCAGCTCGTCGGGGTTCAACTCGGGGCTGTAGCCGGGCATCAGGTGCAGCTCGATCCGGTCGGCGTTGGTCTCCAGCCAGGCGCGGACCGCTCTGCTGCGGTGCACCGGATGCCGGTCGGCGATGACGTGCACTCTTCAGTCCGCTTGGCGTGCCACACGGTCGAGAAGTGCGGTGGACACGGTCGCGGTGAAGCGTTCGGTGAACACGGTGAACCACAGCGCGCCGCGTGAGGCGACCGCGGACATGACGTTGACCCGCAGCCGTTTCCCGGTCGCCCACACGACCGGCGTGCGGCCCTCCGGCGCCCAGGACCGGCCGGGCGGTGGGGCATCGGAGCGCAGCCCGCACTGGTCGACCCACGCGATCGCCGCGCCCTCGGCCTTGGCGCGTGCCTCGACCGCCGGATAGTCCTCGTCCAGCCAGGCCCGCACCGCGGCGGGCTGCTGTTCGTAGGCACATCGGCCCGGGCGTTGCGGGGTGAACCCGTGGCGGCGCAGCCACAGGCCCACGCCCTGCTCGGTCATGCCGACCCCGACGACCAGGCGGATCAGCTCCACCACCGCCGGACGGGTCCACAACGGGCCGCCGGTCAACAACCCCTCGGGTGTGTAGTCGGCCATCGCGGCGAACAGCGTGCCCCGATCCTCCGCATTGATCAATTCGGTGGGGTCGGGACGTCCTCTGCGGGTCGCCAGGTCGTCGCGACCGTCTCGCCGGTAGGCCGGCCACCAGGTCCCCGTCGACCATTCAGAGACCCCGAACACCTCCGCGGCCTGCCGATAGCCCTCGACTCGACCGGCCTCCAACGCCGCCACCGCAGCACCTCACGCTCCGCAGGCGACAACCGGTGCGCATCCCCGACCTCGACCACGCTGATCGACCTACAGGCAAGCGATCACTTTCGACTCAATAGTGTGGCTCCGTCAGCGGAAAGCGTGATCACCGGTTTGGCGATGACTGTTCGAGCGGCATAGGACCCGCTACGGCGTTTCGCTTTCCAGGCGGGTTCGTCGTCGCACGTCGTTGCAGGCCGGCCGCCGCGGTGGGGACGGGAAGCGTGCGGCTCGGCGATCACCCCGTCCACAGCCACGCCTCGGTGGTCAGCTCCTTGACCCGCACCGTCACCGGACTGAACTGCTCCCGGGGCAGGCCGGGCACGCCCTCGGCGACCACGAACTCGTGCACGTGCCGGGACAGGACGACCGCCAGGTCGCGCTCCGGCTGCGCGAGCACCTGCTCGCGCAGCGGTGCACAGTCCAGCAGTCGGCCGGCGACGGTGGCGGTGGCCCCGCTGAACCCCAGCTCCGAACGGCCGACCGGACCGATGACGACGGCCATCCGCAACCGCAGCCGGTCCTGCGCCCCGGTGTTGTCGTGGGCGAGCCGGTCGGCGGTGCGGCGGAGCAGCAGCGGCAACGCGCGGTGGACGTCGCACCCTGCCGGGAGGAACGCCAGCAGCCCGTCGCCGGTGTCCTGACGGTCGACGGCCGACGGCGCGGTGCCGAGGTCGTGGAGCACCGAGTTCGCCAGAGCCGCCAGCCGCCCCTGCACCCCCGCTCGCCACTCGGGCTCCCGGCCGCCGTACCCGACCATGTCGAGCATGAAGCCCATCCTGATCGCCCGCCCGCCGGGGACCTCGGCCACCGGCACGGGTGGGCGCAGCGTTCGAACCTCGTCCACCAGCCTCCTGTCCTCGTCGAGCCGTTCGAGCGCGTGGTCCAGTTGCCGGTCGACCCACTCCGCCAAGCCGTCGTCGGCCGCCAGCGACCGGGGGAACACCGCGGCCATGTTCGTCCGATCGATCTCCGCGGCCCGGCGCAGCCGGCGCAACGCCGACGTCGACGCGGTGAGCGCGACAGCAACCGGTCGCCCCAGGTCGGCGCGGTGCACCTCGTCGTGGATCCGCGCCCGCAATCGGTCGAGCGCGGGGGTGTCCGCGTGCAGTACGCCGATCGAGTGGCGCAACCTCGTGGTGTGCATCAGGTAGCGGGCCAGCGGCGGCATCTCGGCGGTGCCCCGGCTCCACGTCCACGCGCTGAGCACCGCGTCGTGCCCGGCCGGCGCCAGGACCACCAGGACGCGGTCGGTGCCGACGTCGTCGACCGGCTCCAGCACTGTGAGGACGCCTTCCCGGACCTCGGGCGTCGCCCACCGGAAGCGGTCGCGCAGGTGGACGGGCAATGCGGCCGGCACGGCGTCGTCAGCGCCGGTCGGGTGCTTGGCCTGGAACACCCTGGTCGTGCCGAGCAGGTCCGCCGCGTCGCCCACCAGGTCGGTGCACCGCTGGTCGAACGTGATCCACCCGGACCCCGGCCGGCCGGTAGGGCTGTCGGGCGCGGTGAACGCCAGCGAGAGGTTGAGTACGTCGTGCGAGCGGCGCAGGACGGCCTGGATGTCCGCCGCGCCGTCCCGCGCGGCCGCCACCGCGCAGTCCGGGCGGGACGACCGGAGGGAACCCGGTAGCGCGGCGGGTAGTCCGGTGTTCGGCACGGGGTGCACCGCGCCCAGCGCACGGCAGCGCGCCCAGATCGCACGGAGCCCGTCCTCGGCGTCCTCGGTCGCCGGCGCGTAGAGGTGGACCACCAACTCCTGCTCAGCCGGCACGCCGATCCCCCGGCTGGTCCTCCCCAGTCGGCTCCTCCGCGCGGTACCGATCGCCGGTGTCCCCGGCCAGGGTCCGCACCAACTCGTTGGCCAGCTCCAGTACCCGGGCAGGCGGCGGTACCACCGGTTCATCACCGATGCGCGTGATCCTGCGGGGAACGGCCAGCTCCAGGTCCGCCGCCGCCACGCCGAACGCGTCGCGATCCCGTTCGAGCACGGCCCTCGACAGCTCGACCACCGCTTCGTCGACGGCCGTCCACCGCGCCTCGTCGAGCCGCCACCCCGGCAGGTCCGCCAACACCGCCAGGGCATCGACCACCACCGCCGCGCCGAGTTCCGGGAACGCCGTCACCGTCATCACTCACCTCGTCGACCCGCCTGGTTCCGCCGCGCCGGATCGGCGCCGCAGTATTGCGGCCGCGTGTTCCGGCTCGTGTTATTGAATCACCACTGGACGATCATGCTGACCGCAAAAATCGGCAATCACCCGATGTGAAATCGACGTGCTCGGAACTCCTGGAGGAGGAATTCGGCGGTGTTGGCTGATGAACCCGTCGCGGACGGCGAAGAGGTCGATTGGCACCTGCTGGAGGTCCTGTTCGCCCTGGACTCGGAGGACGTGCCGGAGGAAACGTTCGACCAGCTGGTCGAGGCGCAGTGGAGGGAGGTGGACGCCCTGCCCCCGGGCACGCCCGAGCAGCGGGCGGCGATGGTCCTGCTCGTCAACCTCCTGACCACGGCCGCCGAGCGCTTCGCCGACCTCGCGCGGGATTGGGAGGCGGTGGCGGTCGCGCGGCTGGCGTCCCGCGAGCCGCTGGCCGACGACGAGCGCCCGCACCTGCTGTTGCTCCTGGCGACGGCGCTGCTGGGTCGGTACTCGCGCACCGGGGACGTGCCGGCGCTGCTGGAGTCGATCGAGGTCGGTGGGCTGGGGCTGACCGCGGCCGGTGGAGCGGATCGGTGGGTGCACCAAGTCAACCTCGGCCATGCCCTCACGTTGGCCTTCCGGGAGCGCGGCGACGTGCCACTGCTGGACGAAGCGATCGGCCTGTTGCGCGAAGCCGTGGCGGAGCGCCCCCAGGACGAACCTGAATCGGCCCTGGCACCGATGCAGCTCGGCATCGCGCTCCACCTGCGGTTCGCCGTCGGCGGTGGCGAGGACCTGTTGACCGACGCCGTCGCGCGGGCACGGGAAGCGGCGGCGGAACAGGCTTCGGACGCCTCGATCGCCGGGGCGGCCCACACCAACCTCTGCACGATCGCCCGAACCGCGTTCGAGCACTCCGGTGCCGCCGACCTGCTGGCCGAGTCGATCCGGGCGGGCCGGACCGCCCTGACCCTGCTGCCCGCCGGCGACCCGAACCGGCACGACGCGGCTGCCGTCCTGGGCACGGCTCTGCTGGCCAGGTACAAGTCGGTCGGCGACGGTGCCGCGCTGCGCCGGGCGCGATCGCTGCTCCAGGAGGTGTGCGCCACGAGCCGGCCGGACCACCCCGGCCGGGCCGGGTGGCTGACCAACTTCGCCGACTGCCTCCGGACGTGGTTCATCCACACCGGGCACACCGACGTGCTGGTGCAGGCCAGGGAGGTCGCTGCGGAGGCCGCCCGCGCGGGTCTCGCCAACGGACCCGACCGGGCGGTGCTGCTGGGCACCCTCGCGGACGTCCTGCTGTCCATCTACCTGCACGACCGGGCCCCGGAGGTGCTCGACGAGGCGGTGGGGCTGCTCCGCGAGGCGGTGCGGGTCACCGCCGGTTCCGCCGCAGCCGCCGTGCACCTCGAAGCGTTGGCCCACGCCCTCGACGTGGTGCACACGACCACCGGCGAGCGGGACGCGCTGATCGAGGCGATCGACCTCGCGCACCGGGCCGCCGACGCGGCCCCCGGCCACCGCCCGGCGCGGTCGAGGTCCCTGGGCGGCCTGGGACAGGTGCTCGACACCGGTTACCGCCGGATCGGCGACCTGGCCCTTCTGCGGAGAGCGGTCGACGCGTACTCGGAGGCGCTGTCCGGCACCGACGCGACATCGCCCGTGCTCCTGTCGGGCGCGGCGGGCGCGCTGAGCGCCCTGGCCGACCGGACCGGTGACGCGGACCTCCTCGACCGGGCGGTGGCACTGCACCGGTCGGCACTGGAGGCGGTGCCTCCGGAATCCCCGGTCCGGGCCGCCTACCTGGGCACCTTGGGCGGGGCGCTTGCGAAGCTGCACGCGACCACCGGCGATCACAAAGCCGAGCGGGAAGCCATCGAGGTAATGCGCGCGGGCGTCGCCGAGGGCGACCTCCTACCCCCGATCACCCGGGCCTCCCTCCTCTACCAGCTCGCCATCACGCTGTCGGACACCGAGGAGGCCGCCACCGACCTGCTCGTGCTCGACGAAGCGGCGGGGTTCGCCCGGCGCGCGGTCGACCTGCTGCCCGCGACGGAGTCCCACTCGGAGTCCCACTCGGAGGCCCACTTGGCGGCGGCCGAGCACACCCTGGCCAGGGTGCTGCTCGCCAAGTACGGGTTGGACGGCGACCGGGCCTCGCTCACCGAGGCGAACCGGCACTTCGCCGCCGCCGCGGAGGTCGCCACCGCGCCACCGGTCATCACCTTCGGCGCGCGGTGGCGGGCGGCGTCCACCTCGGCCCTCCTCAAGGACGACGAGCGCGCCGTCACCCAGGTCGAGCAGGCCGCCGCACTGCTCCCCGAGATCGCCCCCGAGGCGCTCACCGAGGCCGACCGACTGCACCTGGTCACCTCGACGGCGGGTTTCCCGGCCACCGTGCTCACCGTGCTGGCGCGAGCGGGACGGCCCGAGCGAGCCGCGGAACTGCTGGAGCAGATCCGAGGCACCCTCCTGACCGACGCGATCACCAGCCGATCCGGTGTGGACGAGCTGCGCGCGGTCCGGCCGGACCTGGCCGATGAGGTGATCCGGCTCCGGCTGGAGCGCGCGGCGCTGAATGACCCCGGCGAAGCCCCGCCAGCGGCCCTGCGCAACCGGCAGCTGTGGACTGTCCACTGGAGACGATTACTTCGCGAGGTGCACGCCCTGCCCGGGTTCGCCCGCTTCCTGGAGCCGCCCACGTACGACGAGCTGCGGGCCGAGGCCACCGAGGGGCCGATCGTCTACGTGGCCGCCGACGAGCGGGGCGGATTCGCCCTGATCGTGACGCGCGACGAGCCGATCGTGGTGGAACTGCCGGCCGCCGACTTCCGGACCGTGACCGGCCAACTGGCGGTGCTGCGCCACGCCGACGAGCTGGCGGCGGGGCCATTGCGGGAGGGGTGGCACGCGGCGCAGGGTCTGGCCGGGTACGTCCTGGCCTGGACCTGGACCGCCATCACAGGACCGGTGCTGGACCGCTTGGGGCCGGTCGACCGGCTGTGGTGGTGCCCGGTGGGCGTCATCGGGGCGCTGCCCCTGCACGCCGCCGGCCTCGACCGGAGGAACGGCCGTTCGGTGCTCGATCGCGCGGTCACCTCGTACACGCCGACCATCCGGGCGTTGGCACGGTCGCGGACCGCACCCGAGGCGCCCACCGGGTCGCTCCTGGTCGTCGCCGCGCCGGAGGCGACCGGTGCCGCCCTGCCCGCCGTACGGCGGGAGGTGGCCCGCATCGCCGCCAAGGTGCCGGGTGCCACTGTCCTGGACAGCGATGCCACCCGCGACCAGGTGCTCGCGCAGCTTTCGCACCACCGCTTCGCCCACTTCGCCTGCCACGGTGTCGCGGACGCGGCGCGCCCCGAGGAGAGCAGGCTCCTGCTCGCCGACCACCGCACGCACCCCCTGACCGTCGAGGCGATCGCCCGCCTGCGCTTGACCGGCGCGGAGATCGCCTACCTCTCCTCGTGCTCGACGGCCGAGACGTCCGCCCGGCATCGCGATGAGTTCACGCACCTGGCGGGTGCCCTGCAACTGGCCGGGTTCCGCGAGGTCGTCGGCACGCTATGGCCGGTGGGGGACCGGGTCGCGGCGGACCTCGCCGAGCGGCTCTACGACCGCGTCGTCGTCGATGGCGTGGTCCGGACGACCCGCGGGTCCACCGCGCGTGCCCTGCACCAGGCGGTCCGGGAACTCCGCGCCGTGCACCCGCACCGCCCGCTGGACTGGGCCCCCTACGCGCACTTCGGCCGGTAGCCTCCGTCCTGCAACCGGCCGGTGCCAGCCTCTGGTCACGGTCTCGGCCCGCATCAGGAACTCGGACAGGTAGCGCCGTGCGGGACGTCCGTCCGAGGGGGACCAGCCAATTATTGAGCCTAAAGTGATGGGTTTCCTGTAAGTCGGTGTGTAGTTGGGGTCGGGGGTGCGCACCGGGACCGCGTTTCAGTGCACTCCGCGACGGGTTCCGCGACGGGTGCCCCGGGTCAGGTGCCGCTGGGGTAGGTCTCGGGTTCGAGCGCGTCGACCCGGCGGGTGTGCAGCGGGTGCAGGGCTCGGGTCCGGTCGAGCCAGAGGAAGGCGTCGTAGCGGTCGCCGAGCACGGTGGGCACGTAGTTGCCCCGGTGGTCGCGTTCGGGGTGGTAGACCACGCCGATGGCGCGGTGGCCGAGTTCGGCGGTGAGCAGGTCGGGTCGGTCCTCGCGGGGGAGGACGAACAGGGCCTGCTCGGGTGCGGTGGCGTGCAGCACGTCCTCCAGCGAGCCGGGGCGGGCCGCCGGCACGGGCATCTCGTGCAGCGGCGCGCCCCACGAGTCGCCGGCGACGACCGTGCCGCGGTGGCTGCCGAACCCGACCAGCACCACCCGGTCGCCCCCGTACCGCTCGCGGGCGAGCTGACCGATGTTGATCTCGCCGTGCGCGGCCATGGCGGTGGCGCGGGCGTCGCCGACGTGGGTGTTGTGGGCCCACACGACCGCTTTCGAGCCCGGACCGTAGTGGGTCAGCAGGCGGGCGAGGGTGTCGTCCATGTGCCGGTCGCGGACGTTCCACGACTCGCGCCCGCCGCCGATCATGGCCCGGTAGTAGCGCTCTGCCCCGGCGACGACCTCGGCGTTCTGCCACGCCCCGAACGCACCGCCGTCGCCCGCCGACCCGTTGGCGGCGGCCCGTTCGCGCAGCCGCACCAGCAGGTCGACCACCTCGTTCTCGCAGCTGGTGGGGATCAGGCGGGTGGCCATCGCGTAGTCTCGGGCGCTCTCGCCGTAGGGCTCGAAGCAGTGGTAGGCAGCCAGGGCCGCAGGCACCTCGACGGGGTCGTGCTCGCGCAGGTGGGTGAGGATCTCGCGCAGCGATTCCCACAGCGAGTACACGTCCAGACCGTGAAAGCCCACTCGTTCGTGGACATCCCGCACCGCGTTGTGGGCCCGCAACCACCGGGTGAAGTCGGCGACCTCCTCGTTGGCCCACATCCACGTCGGCCACCGCTCGAACGCGGCCAAGGCGCCGCGCGGGTCGGCGGGCGCGTCGGGCAGGCAGCGGACGGCGCGGTCCACCCGGTCGCAGTCGGGCCAGTCGCCCTCCACCGCCACGAACGAGAAGCCCTTCTCGGCGATCAGCCGCCGCGTGAGCAGCGCGCGCCACCGGTAGAACTCGTGGGTGCCGTGGCTGGCCTCGCCGATCATGACCACCCGCGCGTCGCCGACGCGGTCGAGCAGCACGTCGAAGTCGCCCGCGTCGGTCAGCGGCGCGGCCAGTGCGGCGACCTCCTCCGAGTACCGGGGCACGGTGTCCTCCTCGCGGTCGTCGGTGGTCGGAACTGCCTACCCGCACCGCCGCGGCGAAAACCCGCCGTGTTCATGCGGCCGGTCCGGGTACTCACCGGGAACGCGTGAGAGGAGAGCGGGGAGATGCCACGACCGGAAGTGCGACCGGGGACCATCGTCGTCTACACCGACATCGCGTGCGCGTGGTCGACGGTCGCGATCGTGCGGTTGCTGCGCGCCCGGGACGAGGCGGGGTTGACCGATCGGGTGCACCTGGACCACCGGTGCTTCCTGCTGGAGGACGTCAACGCCTTCCCGATCCCGAAGAAGTTCCTCGACTCGGAGATCCCGGTGGTCGGCGCGCTGGAGCCCGACCTGGGGTGGAAGAACTGGCAGGGCGACCCGGCGGACTGGCCGGTGACCACGGCACCGGCGAACGAGGCCGTGCACGCGGCCAAGGAGCAGTCGCCCCGGGCGGCCGAGGAACTGGACGTGGCGCTGCGCCTGGCGTTGTTCCGCGACAGCCGCTGCATCTCGCTGCGGCACGAGATCGTCGACATCGCCCGCGGCTGCGAGCACGTGGACGCCGACGCGCTGGGCGAGGCGCTGGACGACGGCCGGGCGCGCGGGCCGATGATGCGCGACTACCGCGCCAACCGCGACGCCGTGCAGGGCAGCCCGCACCTGTTCTTCGCCGACGGCCACGACGTGCACAACCCCGGCATCGAGCTGGACTGGGTGGGGGAGCAGGGCGCCGGGTTCCCGGTGGTGGAGCACGACGACCCGACCGTCTTCGCCGACCTCGTCCGCCGCGCCGCGGCCACCGCGCCGGGTTGAGACGGCGATGAGCGGGTAGGCCCTGGGCATGGCTCCTACCGCGTTGACCGCGCTCGCGCTGACCTGTTCCCTCAAGCCCTCGCCCGAGCCGTCGAGCAGCGACAAGATCGCCCGACAGGTGCTGGACGAACTCGCCGCCCACGGTGTCGAGGGCGACCTGCTCCGCGTCGTGGACTTCGACGTGCGCCCCGGGGTGGAGACCGACATGGGCGGTGGCGACCAGTGGCCGACGATCCGCGAGCGCGTCCTGGCCGCGGACATCCTGCTGCTGTCCACCCCGACGTGGGTGGGCCACCCCTCCAGCGTCGCCCAGCGGGTGATGGAGCGGCTGGACGCCGAGCTGTCCGAGACCGACGACGAGGGCCGCCCGTCGATGTACGGCAAGGTCGCCGTGGTGGCGGTGGTGGGCAACGAGGACGGCGCGCACAAGATCATCGCCGACTGCTTCCAGGCGCTCAACGACATCGGCTTCACCGTCCCCGCGAGCGGCGGGACGTACTGGAACTCCGAGGCGATGAACCCCAAGGACTACATCGAGCTGGAGCAGACCCCGGACGCCGTCGCCTCGACCAACAAGAAGCTGGCGAGCAACGCCGTGCACCTGGCGCGGCTGCTCAAGCAGGCCCAGTACCCGCCCGTCCAGTGAGGAGCAGCCCAGTGAGGAGCAGCCCGGTGAGGAGCAGCCCGGTGAGGAGCAGCCCGGTGAGGAGCAGCCCGGTGGGAGACCTGGAAGTGGTGCACGAGTTCACCGGGCCGATGCCCACCGGGGTGAGCGTCTCGCACACCGGTCGGGTGTTCGTGAACTTCCCGAAGTGGGGCGACGAGGTCCCCGCGACCGTGGTGGAGCTGCGCGACGGCGTCGAGGTGCCGTTCCCGGACCAGGCGTGGAACTCGCCCTCGGGCGACGACGACGAGGGCGCGTTCGTGTCGGTGCAGAGCATCGTGGTCGACCCGGCCGACCGGCTGTGGGTGCTCGACACCGGCAGCCCGCTGTTCCGGCCGACCAAGCCGGGCGGGCCGAAGCTGGTGTGCGTCGACCTGGCCACCGACACCGTCGCTCGGGTCATCACGTTCCCGCCCGACGTGGCACTGGAGACGACCTACCTCAACGACGTGCGGTTCGACCTGCGGCGCGGTGAGGCCGGCGTCGCCTACATCACCGACTCGGCCGACTCGGGTCCCAACGGGATCATCGTGGTCGACCTGGACAGCGGCGAGTCGTGGCGCAGGCTGCACGACCACCCCTCCACCAAGGCCGAACCCCTGGAGGGCTTCCGCCCGGTCGTGGAGGGCGCCCCGCTGCTGGAACGCCCCGCAGACGGTGAGCCGGAACCGGTCACCATGGGCTCGGACGGCATCGCCATCAGCGCGGACGGCACGCGGCTGTTCTACTGCCCGTTGGCGTCCCGCCGTTGGTACAGCGTGCCGACCAACGCCCTGCTGGACCGGTCGCTGCCCGACGACGAGGTGGGGGAGCAGGTGGTCGACGAGGGCGACAAGGGGGGCGGCTCGGACGGGTTGGAGACCGACGACGCCGGGCGGCTCTACCTGACCGACTACGAGCACAACGCCGTGCTGCGCAGGCTGCCCGACGGCGACTTCGAGACCGTCGCCCACGACCCGCGCCTGCTGTGGCCGGACACGATGTCGGTCGCCGACGGGTACCTCTACGTCACCGCCAACCAGCTGCACCGCCAGGCGAAGTACCAGGGCGGGCAGGACCGCAGGCAGAAGCCGTACCACCTATTCCGCGTGCCTGTCGACGCCGGACCCGTCCGGCTCCGGTAGCGCACCACCCGGACGAGGAGTGATCCGCTTGACCACCACGACGATGCCGATGCTGGAGACCTACCCGGCGGAGATCAACCTGGACCGGGCGAAGCTGGCCGCGGCGATCGACGCGCTGATCGCGTGCGCCGAGGCGTGCACGGCGTGCGCGGACGCCTGCCTGAGCGAGAGCTCGGTGGCGGAGTTGACCAAGTGCCTGCGCACGAACCTGGACTGCGCGGACATCTGCGGCACGACCGCCCGGGTGTTGTCCCGGCACACCGGGTACGACGCGAACACCAGCCGGTCGCTGTTGGAGGCGTGCGCGACGGTGTGCGGGTCCTGCGGCGACGAGTGCGGCTCGCACGCCGGGATGCACGAGCACTGCCGCGTCTGCGCCGAGGCGTGCCGGGCGTGCGAAGCCGCCTGCCGCGACCTGCTCGCCACCATCAGCTGACGGTGGCGAGGCACGTCGGCTTGCGACGACGAGCCGGGCGGCACGGGTGTCGGTGCCCACGATCGGGTGGCACGTGGTTGACCTCATCCGACGTGGGTAGGCGGCGGTGAACCGACACCTGGAGGTTTTCGTGACTGTCGAGCGGGAGCACGACACCGACCTGGTCCGCGTGATCACCGCCGACCACCGCGAGGTCGAGCGGCTGTTCCGGGAACTGGAGTCCGGCCAGGGCACGCCCGAGCACCGGCGCGCCCTGGCCGACCACGTGATCGCCGAACTGGTGCGGCACTCGGTGGCCGAGGAGCAGTTCATGTACCCGGCCGCGCGCGAGGTCCTGCCCAACGGTGACGAGGTGGCCGACCACGAGATCGAAGAGCACGCCGAGGCCGAGCGGGTGATGAAGGAGCTGGAGGGCCTGGAACCCACCGACCCCCGCTTCGACCGGCTGCTCACTGAGCTGATCCGCGAGATCCGCCACCACATCAAGGACGAGGAGGAGGACCTGCTGCCCCAGCTCGCCGCCCGCTGCTCGGCCGAGGACCTCCAGGAGCTGGGGCGCAAGGTCATCGCGGCCAAGAAGGTCGCGCCCACCCGCCCCCACCCGGCGGCCCCGGACAAGCCACCGGCCAACCTGCTGCTCAACCCGGGCACGGGCCTGATCGACCGCCTGCGCGACGCGCTCTCCGGCCGCAACCGCTGATCACCGCCACCGACCGGTGACGGGTCGGGCGGACATCCCGGCCCGCCACCGTCGCGGGTCGTCCGCACGCCGTGCACACCGGGAGGCTCCCCGGTCGCGCTGGTTCGCGTCGCGTCCGCGTTTCACGGCCGGGCAGGCGGGTACCGGGCCTGCATGGAGGACATCACCGGAGCCGGTCCCGAGGAAGAAGCCGTGCGCGCCGGAGAGGCGAAGCCCGCCACCGAACAGGAGGAAGGGCTCGGCGAACCGGACTCGTCATCACCCGACGACCAGCGGGACGACGATTCCGGGACGCCCGAGGACGACCGGGACGACGCCTGACCGCGACGACGTTCCGCGCCGATCCGGTCACCACCGGCGTCGGTGGCCCCTCGCGGCCGGAGCCCCGCTGTCGCTTTTCGACGCGCGTACGAGGTCCGGCGCCGCGGTACCCGGGTGACGGTGGGGAAGTCGGTGTTCGCCTGGCGGGACGCCAACCACGCCCACGCCCGGCTGCGCGGACCGGGCGAGCGCGTCAACGCCCGACTCAACACCTGGTACGTCCTGCGCAAGTTCCGCTGCCGCCCCACCGCGCCGGCCACCCGGCCAAGGCCACCCACGTCCTGCGGAACCGAAGTTGCCGCACGATGAAAGAGGTGGTGTGCACGCCGTTCAAGCACCACGCCACCCGACCACCGCTGCTGCGGAACTCCCGCACGACGCGGGTACCCGGGACCGTCCCCTCAGGGGCGGATGCCCGCCGGTAGTCGGAACCGGGTGAGGTCGGCGGTGAGGAAGGAGGTCACCTCGGTGATGTGGCGACCCCGGATCGTGAGGACGTCG
>NZ_JBPKJK010000174.1:0-18293 GCF_051756985.1 Saccharothrix sabaoui | reverse complement strand
GCGGCTGCTCGCCTCGGGGACGCCGCCCCTGGCCGACCCGGCGCCGGGGTTCGCCCCCGGCGGCCGGTACGGGCGGGTGGAGGAGCTGTTCCGCGCCCAGGTGACCGACTACCAGAGCAACGGCTGCCACGTGCACGTCGGCGTGCCCGACCGGGACACCGCCGTGCACGTGGTCAACCACCTGCGGCGGTGGCTGCCGACGCTGCTGGCGCTGGGCGCGAACTCCCCGTTCTGGGCGGGGCGCGACACCGGCTACGCGAGCTGGCGGATCGTGGAGCAGTCGAAGTTCCCCGGCTCGGGGGTCACGCCGCGCTTCGCGGACGCCGCCGCGCACGACACCGCCGTGGCCCGCCTGGTCGACCTCGGCGTGCTGGTCGACGCGAGCCAGACGTTCTGGTTCGCCCGGCCGTCGCCGCGGTACCCCACCGTCGAGGTGCGGGTCGCGGACGGGGCCGCCACCGCGGCCGAGGCCGTGCTCCAGGCGGCGCTGACCAGGGCGCTCGTGCGCGCGACGCCCGACGACGCCGCGCCGGAGCTGGACGGGCAGGTGCTGGCGGCGGCGGTGTGGTCGGCCGCGCGGTACGGGCTCGACGGCGACGGCGTCGACCCGCTGACCGCGCGGCGCGTGCCCGCCACCGCGCTGCTGGCGGCGCTGCTCGACCACGTGTCCGACGCGCTGGGCGACGACCGCGCGCTGGTGCGGTCGCTGGTGGACCGCGTGCTCGCCGACGGCAACGGGGCGCGGCGGCAGCGGCGGGCCGGTTCCCCGGAAGCGGCCGCGATCACGTGCATCGAGGCCGGAACCGGGTAATCCACGCGCATGACCACTGTGGACCGGGCCGTCGAGTCGGCCGTGCTCCCCGCGCCGCGCGGGCCGTTGTCGGAAGCCGTCCTCGGCGCCCTGCGCGGCACGCCGCCGGCCGTCGCGCTGCCGTCGTCGGTGGCGGCCGACCCGTACGGCGAGGACCTGCAACTGGCCCTGCACCTGTGCTACGAGCTGCACTACCAGGGCTTCGAGGGCGTCACCGACGACTGGGAGTGGGACCCGGAGCTGATCAGGTTCCGGGGCCTGCTGGAGACGGCGTTCCTCGACGCGCTGCGCGCCGACGTGCCCGGCGGCGCCGACATCACCGGCGTGCTGGACGAACTGCTGGTCGAACCGGTCGAGGGCACCGGCGTCAGCCACTTCCTCAAGGACGAGGGGGAGTGGTGGCAGGTGCGGGAGTTCTTCGCCCTGCGCTCGATCTACCACCTGAAGGAGGCCGACCCGCACGCCTGGGTGATCCCCCGGCTGCGGGGCCGGGCCAAGGCGGCGCTGGTGGCGGTGGAGTTCGACGAGTTCGGCGGCGGGCGCGGCGACCGGATGCACTCGCGCCTGTTCGGGAACCTGCTCCTCGGCGCCGGCCTGTCCGACCGCTACCTGGGGTACCTGGAGCAGGCGCCCGCGGTCGTGCTGGCCACGGTGAACCTCATGTCGCTGTGCGGGCTGCACCGGTCGCTGCGCGGTGCGCTGGTCGGCCACTTCGCCGCCGCCGAGATCACCACCGCGCCCAGCGCCGCCCGGATGGCCAAGGCGTTGACGCGGCTGGGCGCGCACCCCGACTGCGTGGAGTTCTACACCGAGCACGTCGAGGCCGACGCGGTCCACGAACAGGTGATGCGCCGGGACGTGATCGGGGACCTGCTCGACCACGAGCCGGAACTGACCGAGTCGGTCGTGTTCGGCGTGCAGGCGACCGAGCTGCTGGAAGCGCGCCTGGGCGAGCACCTGCTGGGCGCGTGGCGGAAGGGGCAGTCGGCGTTGCGACTGCCCCTTCCCGAGCACGACCAGGACGCCTAACGGCGTTTGCGGTGGCTCGTGTCGCAGAGCGGGTAGCGCTTGCTGCGGCGGCACGAGCACACCGCGACGAGGAACCGGTCTGACTCGACCACCGTCCCGTCGTCCAGCTCCACCTCGACCGGCCCCTCCACCAGGAGGGGCCCACCGGGCACGACGGTCACCTTGCGCGCGTCACGCGGCGTCGGCACGGACCACCACCAGCTCCTCCTCGGTCTGACCGGGCGCGATCAGCCCCTGCTCCTCCAGCCACCGGGCGCGCGAGCGCATCACCGGTCCGAACGGGATCGTGCGGCGCGCGACGACCGACGCCTTGAGCCCGCCGCCGCGCAGCTGGTGCAGCGTGGTGTCGGAGTCGCAGAGCGTCGAGTGCACGATCAGCCCGACCCCCTTGTCCGCCAGCAGCAGCGGCATCACCGCGCACAGCCGGTCGAGCACCGCGCGGCCCCTCAGCCCCGCGTCCCAGGCGCGCGCCGGCCCCGTGTCGGGCACGCCGACGCTGGGCACGTACGGCGGGTTGGCCGTGATCAGGTCGTAGCGGTCCTCCCCGACGAGATCGCCGAAGTCGCCGTGCCGCGCCTTGACCCGCACCCCCCGCAGCGCGCCGTTGACCTGGGCCGCCAGCACCGCCCGGCGGCACCGGTCCACCGCCGTCACCTCTTTCGCACCGGCCCGCGCCGCGGCGACCGCGAGCGCGCCGGTACCCGTGCACACGTCCAGCGCCCGTCCACCGCGCGGTACGCCCGCGTCGGCCAGGGCCTCCACCATCAGCCACGTGTCGTCCTGCGGCCGGTAGACCCCCGGCGGCCTCCACATCCACATAGGAGTGTGGTTCCCACCATTTTCCCCGACAAACGGGGCCGGCGCACGAGGGTTCACCGACCCCAGACCGGGAACCCTTCTTCCCCGGGAGAGGAGGTGCCCCATGGGCGTCGTCGAGTCCGCCCGCGCCATGGCCAGGGAACAGGTCCTCCTGGCCGTGCTCGGCATCCCGCGCCTGCTGTCGCACCCCGCGTGGCGCGACGCCGACCCCGACCAGGGCCGCGGCACCGGCGTGCTGCTCGTGCCCGGGTTCGGCTTCGGCGACCTGAGCCTGCGGCTGACCGCGACCTGGCTCCGCGCCCGCGGCTACGTGCCGACCGGCGCCCGCATCGGCCTCAACGTCGGGTGCACCACCGAGCTGGTGGACCGCCTCGAACAGCGGCTGGAGGCCCACCACGAGGCCACCGGCGGTCCGGTGGTCCTGTTCGGGCAGAGCCGCGGCGGCGGGCTGGGCCGCCTGCTGGCCGTGCGCCGGCCGGAACTCGTGCGCGGCCTGGTGATGCTCGCCAGCCCCGTCCTGGACACCCTCGGCGCGCACCCCAGCGTGCTCCGGGTGGCCCGCACCCTGGCCCGCCTCTCCGCCGCCGGCCTGCCCGGCCTGCTGGACGAGGACTGCTTCGCCGGACCGTGCTACGACACCAACTCCACCGCCCTGGGCCGCCCGCTGGACGTGCCCGCGCTGGCGTTCTGCTCGCGCAACGACGTCATCGCGCCGCCCGCGCTGTGCGCCGACCCGTGCGCCGAGTGCGTCGAGGTGGGCAGCACGCACACCGGCATGGCCCTGGACCCGCACCTCTACGAGCTGCTCGCGCCGCGCCTGGCGGAGTGGGCGAGGACCCGGGAACCGGTGTCCCTGGCGGGCTGAGCACGTGGGAGGATCGCCGACGTGGTCGAACCACCCGCCCGGCTCGTCGCGTTCGGCAACCAGCTCGTCCAGGTGCACGTCGCGCTGCGCGAGCGCCTCGGCGACCTGGGCGAGCACCTCACCGCGTCCGACCTGCGCGACCTGCGCGCGCACTGCCTGTCGTTCTGCGCCGCCGTGACCCGCCACCACACCGCCGAGGACGAGGGCGCGTTCCCCGTGCTCGCGCGGGAGCACCCGGAGCTGCGGTCGGTCCTCGACGAACTCGCCCGCGACCACCGGATCGTGGCCGACGCGCTCGCCGCCCTCACCCGCCTGGTCGAGGAGGCGGGTGACGACGAGCGTGCTCGCGCGGCGCTGCGCGCGGAGGTCGCCGGCGTGGCCGCGCTGCTGGAGACGCACTTCACCTACGAGGAGCGCAAGGTCGCCGCCGCGCTGTCGGGCCTGACCGGGAAGCTCGGCGCGGCGGACGCCGAGCTGGTCGGCCGGGCGACCGAGGTGCCCCGGTAGCCGGTCGCGCCGGTGGTGGTGTTCTCGCCGTGGAAGCAGAGCCACAGGGGTCGGTCGCCGGAACTGCCGCTCGGGTGGGCCGGGGTGGCCCTGGCGTTCGGTGACGAACTCGTACCACTGGTCCCTATTTCTTCAGTGTTGACCAAAAGATGTCAACGGTGTGGTTGTCGCCGGCGGTGCGGTTGCCGGGTGCGGTGGGTGCGTTGCATCCGGTCGTCTCGGCGGTGAGCGCGTCGAAGTCGGTGTTGTTCCTGGCGTGAGAGGTATGTCAACAGTTCGGTGGTTGGTCAACAATGCGTGGTGATCAATTCACTCTGAGGTGTTGATTTTTATGCGATCCTCCCCGAGTGCGGCCACCCTGCGACGCCGCACTCGGGGAGGAGACACCCAATCGTGCGACACACATCCCTGCTGCATCCCCTTGCCTTCGTCGTAGCGGTCGCGGCGGTCGCCACGGCCCTGTTGGTCCCGAGCACCGCGGTCGGTGCCGCGCCGATCACCGTCGCCCAGGCGGTCGCGCAGCAGAACGGCGCGTCGGCGACCGTGCGCGGGTACGTCGTGGGGCAGCCCACCGCGACCACCACGGTGGTGCGGTCGGGCTTCCCGTCCGACTACGCGCTGGCGCTGGCGGACTCGCCGTCCCAGACGTCCACCGGCCAGATGTTGTACGTGCAGGTCACGTCGTCGTTCCGGGCCCAGTGGGGGTTGCGGAGCAACCCGTCGCTGATGGGGCGGCAGGTCGACGTGACCGGTTCGCTGGGGGCGTACTTCGCGCACCCCGGGCTGACGTCGCCGACCGCGTTCGCGTTCGCGGGGACCTCGCCGACGACGACCACGACCACGACCACGACCACGACGACCACGACGACCGCGACGCGGCCGACGACCACGACGTCGGCGCCCGGTGGCGGGTACGACGACACGTACTACCGCAACGCGATCGGCAAGTCGGGGTCGGCGTTGAAGACCGCGCTCAACGGGATCGTCAGGACGCAGACCAAGCTGTCCTACGACCAGGTGTGGGAGGCGTTGAAGGTCACCGACCAGGACCCGGCCAACAGCGCGAACGTGGTCCTGCTGTACTCGGGGCGGTCGCAGTCGAAGACGACCAACGGCGGTGACGCGGACGACTGGAACCGCGAGCACGTCTGGGCGAAGTCGCACGGCGACTTCGGCACGGCGACCGGTCCGGGCACCGACGTGCACCACCTGCGTCCGGAGGACGTGTCGGTCAACGCGAACCGGGGGAACAAGGACTTCGACACGGGTGGTTCGGCGGCGGGCGAGGCGCCGGGCAACTACACGGACGGTGACTCGTGGGAGCCGCGCGACGCGGTGAAGGGCGACGTGGCGCGGATGCTGTTCTACATGGCGGTGCGTTACGAGGGCGGTGACGGCTGGCCGGACCTGGAGCTGAACGACAGCGTGAGCAACGGGACCGCGCCGTACCACGGTCGGTTGTCGGTGCTGCTGCGGTGGAACGCGCAGGACCCGCCGGACGCGTTCGAGAAGCGGCGCAACCAGGTGATCTACGACAGCTTCCAGCACAACCGCAACCCGTTCGTCGACCACCCGGAGTGGGCGTCGTCGATCTGGGGCTGAGTGCCCGTCGGGCCGCCGCCCGGTTCCCGTGTTCGCGGGGGCCGGGCGGCGGGCGGGTGCGGTTCACGGGTGTCGCGCGCCAATTGCGCGGTCGGCGCCGCAGGATTGCGGTTCCGGCGGGGAGAACGCGAATCGCGTCGTTCCGGTCGGTGGCGTTTTCGGTTCCGTGGCCATTGGTCGCGGAAAGCGGATCACCGCAACCGGGCCGCCACCCGGCCGGGCGTCGATTCACCCCGTGCGGCGGGAATCACGGGTTCCGCGCAGATGTTCTTGGCCACCGACAGCAACTGCACCACGTCCGTGGCGAAGGCGAACCCCCGCGCGTGCTGGTCGCCGGTGCCGTGGAACAGGCGGTAGGCGCGGATCACCCATTCGGTCAGGGCGTCGTCGCGCATGACCACGTGCTCGCGGTGCCCGTTCACCAGCACGGTGAGCTGTGCGTGGTCGTCGTCGTCGCAGACCGCGAAGTGCCCGACCGCGCTGCCCCGCTCGAACTCGACCGTGATCCGCCGCTCCCGCACCGGTGAGGTGAGGTCCGAGCAGATCTCCGTGCGCACCCCGCTGTTGTGCCGCAGCCCGATGCGCGCCCCGCCCATCCGGGGCGCCACCGCCTCGCCCACGACCATGTCGAACCCGGCCGCGTGGGTGACCCGGGCGCTGCCCGCCAGCCGCAGCGCCAGGCCCACGCCGTGCGGCAGTTCCACGTCGAAGGCCGTGGACCGGTCCGGTGCGGTCAGCGTGCGGTGGAACCTGGGTTTGTTCAGCTCCATCGACACCGACCGCGGTTCGCCGAGCGACCCGCCGCGCACCAGGTTCACCAGCCGTTCGGCCAGCGCGCTGGTCAGCCACGGTTCGACCACGGCGATCCGCAGCCCGTGGCGGCGGCGCAGCCGGGTGACCCGCGCGAGCTCGTCGGTGTCGGCGGCCAGCGGTTTCTCCACGACGATGTTGCGGAACCCGCGTTCGGCCAGTTCGGCGACCACCTCGGCGCGGACGGCGGGCGGTGTGCACACGTGCGCCACCGCGTCGTCGGGGTCGAGCAGCGCGGCGGCCTCGGCGAGGCCGCCCACCACCGTGACGCCGGGTAGTTCGGCGAGCGGTCGGCGGGGGTCGCACGCGACCACCGGGCGGTCGTCGAACAGTTGCCGGACCGAGGACCTGGCCCTGGCCAGCGCCGGGAGGTGCAGCTCCGCGCCCGCCCGGCCCAGACCCACGACGAGTGTGCGCACCAGATGAGCCCTGTCTTGTCTCGAAGGCATCGTGAATAGCGATCGAATTGATCGCTTCGACGTTGTCCTAATCGCGCCCGGACTGTCAACACGCGTCCGGCGAGTTGACCAGGAAGAGTGAACTGGTCGGTGTGCGGCGGCTCTCCCCGTTGCCTGCCATACGCTCGGCCCCGGAACGACGACCGCGGAGGTGAGTGCGCTGACCGTTCCATTCTTCCCGAAATCGGTGCCATTTCCCGGGGTGCCCGCCGATATGGTCCCGGCGCATTGTCGGTCCGCGCGCGGACCCCGGGGGTGCGCGTGACGACCAGGACCGCCCGCCGCCCCGCGGCGCCCGCCGTGCCCTGGGCGGGCCCGGTGGACCTGCCGCTGGCCGGCGAGCTCGACGTCCAGGCCGCCTGCGGCCTCATGCACGTCCACGGCCGTCGCTTCGGCCGCCCCACCCCGCTCGGCCTGGACTACGCCTCCGTCGTCGCCGCGGAGCTGGCCGCCACCGGCGTGGCCGCCGCCGGCCTCGGGTACCTGCGCGGTCTGCCACCGCGCGCGGTGCGGACCTCGGTCGCGCAGGCCGCGCTGCTGGCCGTCTCGCCCCACCTGGCCACCGCCACCGCCGACGACCCCGAGGGCCCCTTCCACGTCGGCGGCCCCCCGTTCGTGTCCGCCGACGGCGTCGCGTTCGAGGTCGAGACCACCGACGCCGGGGCGTGGCAGCGCTTCTGGACCGCCCTGGGCGTGGAGCCGCGCACCGCCCGGGTCGCCTGGCGCGCCTACGCGCCGCGCCACACCACCGCCACCTGCCCGCTCCCGCCCGCCCTCACCGCGGTCGCCGCCCGCACGCCCGTGGAGTTCCTCGAACGCGTCGCCGCCGCCACCCGCGTGCCGCTGGTCCGGGTCGCCCGCCGCGTCCTGGACCACGTGCCGGCGCGCGACCTGCGCCCGCAGGCGCCCGCGCCGCACCCGCTGCGCCCCGCGACCGGCAGCTTCCCGTTGTCCGGCCTCGTCGTCCTGGAGTCGTGCACCCGCCTGCACGGCTCGTTGGCGGGTCAGCTCCTGCGCCACCTGGGTGCCACCGTCATCCGCGTCGAACCGCCCGGTGGCGACCCGCGTCGGGACGACCCGCCCCGCGCCGCGGGCGTGTCCGCCCACTTCCACGCCCTCAACCGCGGCAAGCGCTCCGTGGGCGTCGACCAGGCCACCGTCGCCGGCCGGCGCGAACTGCTCGAACTCGTCTCCGCCGTCGACGTCCTGCTGCACGACTGGGCGCCCCGCGCGGCGCCCCTGCGCCCCCGTGACGCCGCCCGCGCCAACCCGGGTCTGGTGCAGGCCCACGCCGCGGGCCACCTCGACGGCCACCCGCACGCCGTCGGCGAGTCGGCCGCCCAGGCGCGCGCGGGCGTCCCCGACTCCCTGATGGCCCTCGTCGAGACCTACGGCGCGGTGGTCTGCGCCCACGGCGTCGTCGAGGCCCTCGTCCACCGCGCGAGGACCGACACCGGCCACGTCGTGACCACCTCCCTGCTGGGCGCGGCGTCGCGGTTGAACAGCCGGGCGGCCCGCCGCGACACCGCCCCGCTCACCGCCGAGGTCCGCACGGACCTGGCCGCGCTCGCCCGCGACGACCGCTTCGCCCGCGTGATCACCCGCGACGGCTGCGCGGTGCCGACCTCGCCGTGGGAGTTCGCCTGACGCACCTCCGGGCCCGCCGCGCGGGACGGGCGGGGACGCGGCTCGGGGCCGCTCGGGCACAATCGGCCGGTGAGCACCAACTGGGCAGGCAACGTCACCTTCTCCGCCGCGCGCACCGCGCACCCGACGTCGGTCGAGGAGGTCCGGCGGCTGGTGGCCGGCGCGGACGTCGTGCGGGCGGTCGGGACGGGCCACTCGTTCTCCACCGTCGCCGACACCGCGGGGACGCACGTCGCGCTCGACGCCGTGCCCGAGGTGTTCGAGGTCGGTGACGGGGTCGTGCGCGTCGGGGCCGGGATGCGGTTGGCCCGCGTCGCCGAGTTGGCGCAGGCCCGCGGGGTGGCGCTGCCGGCCATGCCGTCGCTGCCGCACATCTCGGTCATCGGGGCCGCGGCCACCGCCACGCACGGGTCGGGCAACGACGTGCCCTCGCTCGCGAGCCTGGTCCGGCGGGTCGAGCTGGTCACCGCCGACGGGGACCTGGTGGCGCTCGGCGACGGCGACGAGGGGTTCGACGGGGCCGTGGTGGCGTTCGGCTCCCTGGGGGTCGTCACGCACGTCGAGCTGGACGTGGTCGACACCTTCGACGTCGAGCAGCGCGTGTACGACGACGTGCCCTTCGACGTGCTCGTGGAGGACTTCGACGCGGTCTTCGGCGGCGCCTACAGCGTCAGCGCCTTCACCACCTGGCAGGACACCGCCCGGGTGTTCGCCAAGCACCGGGTGGGGGACGCCCGCACGCCGCTCGGGCACGGTCGGGAGGCGGCGCTGGCCCGGCACCCGGTGGACGGGCAGCCGCCGCACCACTGCACGCGGCAGCTCGGGGTGCCCGGTCCCTGGCACGAGCGGTTGCCGCACTTCCGGGCGGACTTCACGCCCAGCGTCGGCGACGAGCTCCAGTCGGAGTTCTTCGTCGCGCGGGAGCACGCGGGGGAGGTGCTGCGGGCGCTGCGGGAGGTGCGCGACGTCGTCGTGCCGGTGCTGCTGACCTCCGAGGTCAGGACGGTCGCCGCCGACCGGCAGTGGATGAGCACCGTGCACGGGCGGGACAGCGCGGCGTTCCACTTCACCTGGAAGCCCGACGCCGAGGGGGTCCGGCGCGCGCTGGAGCGGGTCGAGGGGGTGCTGCGGCCCTTCGACGCGCGGCCCCACTGGGGGAAGGTGTCACTGGCGTCGGGCGTCGCGGGGCGGTACCCGCGCGCCGCGGATTTCGAGCGGTTGCGCGCCCGGTTCGACCCGGCCGGGAAGTTCCGCAACGCGCTGGTCGACGCGTGGTTCACCGGATGAGTGCGGGGGTCGCCGGTGCTTCGTCACCCGGCACAGCGTCAGGTGCCCGACCTCGCCGGGGGTCGGCGACCCGGTGCGGTTCGTGCGGCGGGCGTGCGACGGCGGCGCGGCCCTTCCGGGCCGGGTGGCGGACCGGGACACCGACCCGCCACCCGGCCCGGGGCCGGTCCGCCGCGCGCGGCCCTCACAGCCGGGCGAAGCGGCGCAGCGCGTCCAGGTCGGGCACCACCACGTCGCGGCGCAGGTGGCTGACCACCACGCCGGCCTTGCGCAGGTCGGCGAACGCCTTCTCGGCCGTGCGCGGCTTCATCCCGGCGATGGAGGCCAGCTCGACCTTGGTCAGCGGGATGCCCAGCACCCAGCCGCCCACCTCCTGCCTGCCGTGCGCGCCGACCATCTCCGCCAGCACCCGCGCCACCCGCTCGGCGGCGGTGTGCGACAGGAAGTCCCGCCGGCGCCGGTTGGCCCACCGCAGCTGGTCGTCGATCACGCCGATCAGCTCCACGAACCCGTCGTTGCGGCGGTGCAGGAAGTTGTGCAGCTCCGCGCTCGTGATCAGCTTCGCCACCACGTCGCCGCAGGTCACGATGGTCGCCGACCGCGGCTTGTGGTCCATCGCGGCCATCTCGCCGATCAGGTCGCCCGCCACCCGCACGGTCAGCACCGCGGTGTCCCCGGCCTCGTCCGAGACCATCACCTTCACCACGCCGTCGAGCAGCAGGAACGCGTGCGTGTCGGTCGCGTCCTGCACGATGATCTCCCGGTCGGCGGCGTAGCGCACCGTCGTGCCCAGGTTCACCAGCTCCTGGCGGCTGGTCTCGCGCAGCCGCGCCAGCAGCGTGCCGGTGGGCCACTCCGGCGTCACCGCCACCGCCTGCCGCGCCGCCGGTGCCGCGGGCTTCGCGGTGGCCAGCGAGCGGCCCGCGTCGGCGAACGAGGCGTAGCCGCGCTCGAACGACGGGTCCGGGCCGGCGCCCGACAGCAGCGCCTCGCAGGCCCGCCGCTGCTCGTCCAGCGCCACCACCGCCGGGTGGTCCGCGCCCAGCGCCGCCACCGACCGGCCCGCCGCGTCGCGCACCACGTCCAGCAGCCGCTGCGTCTGCGCCCGCGTGCCTTCCACGTGCGCCAGCTCCAGCTCCGCCGACGCCAGGTTCGCGGTGGCGATCACCGCGTGCGGGTGGTCGGAGCCGAGCCTGGTGGAGGTGCGGTCGGCGGCGGCGCGCAGGCTGGTCAGCGCCGGTCTCGCCCGCTCGGCCGACCGGTGCGCCCGCGCCAGCTCGAACTCCGCCGACGCCAGGTTCGCCTGCGCCACCACCGCCCTGGGGTGGTGCGCGCCCAGCGAGTTCAGCGCCCGCTCCGTCGCCTCGCGCAGGTCGGCCAGCGCCTCCGCCAGCTCCTCGGTGTCGCCCTGGTCGCGGGCGATCCGGAACCGCGCGGTCATCAGGCCCAGCCGCACCACCACCGTCTGGGGGTGGTTGACGCCCAGCACCGCCGCGTTGCGCTGGAGTGCCAGCTCCAGGGCCCCGGTCTCGGTCGCCGTCGCCCGTTCGACCGCCACCGCGACCGACCCGACCGCCACCGGGTCGGGCGAGGGGGCCAGGAAGTCGCCGAGCACCTGCCTCGGGGGGGCGCTGCGCCCGAACACCGTGCCCGGCACCCGCCGGTGTACCGGTCGCACGGCGCCGTGCCCGTTCCGCCCGTGTTCGCCCCGCGCGCGCGACCCGCCCCGACCCCGGGCCACGGAGACCAGCGCCTGCTGGTCGCGCACCCGGGCCGCCTCGGGACCCGTCGGGTCCACCAGGGCGAGCATCGACACCAGCAGCGCGTCCGCGGCGTCGGCCGAGCCGAGCCGGGTCAACGCCGCGGCGCAGCGCAGCAGCCGGTCCGCGTCGCGCCGCGTGCCCGCCGCGTCCAGCGAGCGCGCCAGCTCCACGGCCAGCCGCCGCGCCGCGGCCCGGTCGGGCGCGGAACGTGACAACACTGCTTCCAGTTCGACCATTCGGCTGTTCATCCGGCACCCCTGGTGGTTGCTCGGTCCGCGACGGTGCGGTGCAGGCGTTCGGACGCAGGGCTCCGTCGTTCGGGTGCGGTCACTCGTACCGCCGGAGTGGAATCGTCGTCCATAGCGGCGATATCGGTGGCATCCGGCATTCGTTAGCGCAGCCCATGACATCGTTACGGTACGAATGGTCGGATGATTCGAACCAATCCGCAATAGTGCGGAAAACCGCGCAAGCGGCCAGGTCGTTCGACGTTCGACTCCGCAAGCTTGCCATTGGGAACCGATGAGTTCCGATAGTAGGGGGCCGCGGGTCGGACCATTCGCGGAACCGGTCGCGCCACGATCGCGCCGACCCCGTTCCCGCGCCGCCGACGCGCCCCGGCGGGGCGGGGAACTTCACTCGAAAGAAAGCCGAGCGTGACCGGGTCCGCGCCCGCCCGCCGGGTCTAGCGTGGGGCGCGTACCGACCGGAGGAGGGTGCAGGCCGTGCTCACCACGAACTACGTCCCCGGCGTCCCGAGCTGGGTGGACCTCGGCAGCCCGGACGTCACCCGGTCCGCCGGGCACTACCGCGGCGTGTTCGGGTGGACCTTCCACCCGCTCGGGCCGTCCGAGGGGGAGTACGGCGTGTTCCGGCACGACGGCCGCACGGTGGCCGCCGTCGGACCGCTCCCCGAGCACGGCGCGCGGTCGGCGTGGACGGTGTACTTCCACACCGCCGACGCCGACGCCACCGCGCGGGCCGTGGCCGAGGCGGGCGGCGAGGTGCGCGTCGAGCCGTTCGACGTGTTCAGCAACGGCCGCATGGCGCAGCTCACCGACCCCGGCGGCGCGGACTTCGCGATCTGGCAGCCCCGCGACACCGCCGGGCTGGACGAGGTCACCGGACCCGGCTCCCTCGGCTGGGTCGAGCTCCAGGCCCCCGACCCGGCGGGCGTGCACGACTTCTACCGCTCCGTGTTCGGCTGGACCGTCACCACCGTGCCCGCCGACGACGGCGACTACACCGTGTTCACGCCGGAGCACGGCGACGACGACTCCTCGTTCGGCGGCATCGCCGACCTCCAGGAGGGCCAGCAGGCGCACTGGCTGCCCTACTTCGAGGTCACCGACACCGACGCCGCCGTCTCGCGCAACGCCGCCCTGGGCGGTCGCGCCGTGCTGCCCACCGGCGACCTCCCCGGCGTGGGTCGCATGGCGTGGCTGGAGGACCCGTTCGGGGCGCGCTGCGCGGTGATCACCAGCTCGACCGACTGACCACCCGCCCGGCCGACCACCCGCCCGGCCGACCGCCCGGCCGGCCGACCACCCGCCCGGCCTGCCGGTTCACCAGGTCGGCATGATCGCCTCGGGGTAGCGGGAGCCGGCCGCGCCCCGGGGCAGCACCTCCCGCACCCGCGCCAGGTCCTCCTCCGTCAGCACCACCCGCGCCGCCGCCACGTTCTCCGCCAGCCGCTCCGGGCTGCGCGTGCCCGGGATCGGCACCACGTCCTCGCCCTGCGCCAGCAGCCACGCCAGCGCCAGCTGCGCCGCGGTCGCGCCCTTCTCCCGCGCCAGCGCCGTCAGCGCCGCGACCGCGGCGGCGTTGCGCTCGTAGTTGCCCGGCTGCCACCGGTCGTCCCAGCTGCGCATGTCGTCCGCCGGGTACTCGGCGGCCGGCCTGACCACGCCGGTGAGGAACCCGCGGCCCAGCGGCGAGTACGGCACGAACCCGATGCCCAGCTCCCGCACCACCGGCAGCACCTCGACCTCGACCGCGCGCTCGAACACCGAGTACTCGGTCTGCAACACCGACACCGGGTGCACGGCGTGCGCGCGCCGCAGCACGTCCGGCCCGGCCTCGCTCATCCCGAAGAAGCGCACCTTGCCCTCGGCGACCAGCTCGCCGACCGTGCCCGCCACGTCCTCGATCGGCACGTCCGGGTCCACCCGGTGCTGGTAGAGCACGTCGACGTGGTCGGTGCCCAGGTGCCGCAGGCTGTTCTCGGCGACCTCGCGGATGTGCTCGGGCCTGCTGTCGAGCTTCGCGCCGACGTTCGCCGGGTCGGTCAGGTCGAAGCCGAACTTCGTGGCCAGCACGACCTCGTCCCGGAACCCGGCCACCGCCCGGCCCAGCAACCGCTCGTTGTCGCCGGTGCCCATGCCGTACAGCTCCGCGGTGTCGAACAGGGTGACGCCCAGCTCGTGGGCGCGGCGGATGGTGGCGACGCCGTCCGCCTCGTCGCCCGCGCCGTACGCCATGGTCATGCCCATCGTGCCCAGGCCGATCGCGCCGACCTCCAGGCCCTGCGCGCCGAGCGTCCGGGTGGGCAGGTTCCGCTGCTGTGTCATGCCACCGACGCTAGGGCCCGCCCGCCGCGCCGGCATGGGCCGTGAACCGCATAGGATTGCCCGATCCTCTCACCGTCCCGTTCGGAGCGCCCGTGCTCGACCAGCTCGCCGCGGCCGTGGGCCGCCACCGCAACGGCCTGTGGTCCGGTTCCACCGCCGTGCCGCGCCTCACCGTGGTCGCCCTCGACGAGGTGGTCAACCCCCTCGACCTGCGCTACGAGCCGATGGTGTGCTTCATCGCCGAGGGCGCCAAGCGCACCGTGACGGGGGAGCGCAGCCGGTTGGCGCGCCGCGGCGACATGTTCCTCAACTCGCTCGACCTGCCCGTCACCGCCGTGTTCGAGCAGGTGCCGTACCGCTCGGTCGTGCTGCACCTCGACAGCGGCGTCCTGGCCGACCTGCTGCTCGAACTCGACGGCGAGGACCCCGCCGCCCCGGTCGCCGGGCAGCTCTCCGCCACGATGAGCCCGGAGCTCGTCGACGCCGTCACCCGCTGGGTGCGGCTGCTCGACACCCCCGACGACATCCGGCCGCTGGCCGCCCGCGTCGAGACCGAGGTCCTCTACCGCCTGCTCGGCAGCCCCCTCGGCCCGACCCTGCGCCAGTTCGCGGCCACCGGCTCGGCCCTGAGCAGGGTGCGCGCCGCGGCCGACTGGATCGCCGCCCGCTTCACCGAGCCCATCACCGTGGGTCAGGTCGCGGCGGTCGCGCACATGAGCCCGGCCACCCTGCACCGGCACTTCAAGGCCACCACCGGCATGAGCCCGCTGCGCTTCCAGAAGCACCTGCGCCTCCAGGAGGCACGGCGCCTGCTGGTGGCGGGCGACACCACGGCGGCGCACACCGCCGAGGCCGTCGGCTACGCCAGCGCCACCCAGTTCACCCGCGAGTACCGCCGCGCCTACGGCCTGCCGCCGGTGCGCGACGCCGCCCGCCTGCGCGACCGGCTCGCCGACAGCCGTCCCTGACCGACCGCCGGTCCCGGTCGGCGGTCGCCCTCAGGCCCCGGCCACCCGGAACCGCAGACCCGTCGCGGGCGCCGGGTCGGTGTGGCGCGTCTCCACCACCGGCCCGACGGCCACCGACGCCACCACCGCGCGCCAGAACGCCGCCGCCCCCGGGTTGGCGTCGTCGAACCGCAACGTCCACCCGCCGGGGCGCAGGGCGAACAGCCGCCGCGCCGCCTCCCGCGCCACGCCCGTCCCCCGGTGACCGCGCACCACGAAGAACTCCGCCACGTTCCACGAGCCGTCGTCGTGCACGTCCCCGCGCGCCATCGCGAAACCGGCCGGCTCGCCGGACACCGTGATCAGCCGCGCGTCGCGTTCCGCTCCGCCGAAGTACGCGTCCAGGTAGGGGTAGGGGAACGTCCCGTCGGCGCCCAACCGCATCGGGCGCACCTCCGAGAAGTCGTGCAGGTAGAGCTGGAGGAGAGCGGCCAGGACCGGTTTCGCGGCGGGGGCCAGTTCGACGTCCACGGTCGGCCAGTGTGGCCCACCGGAACGGCCGGGGCCGGCGGGTTCCGCGTTCCGGGTACCGCAGCGGAACACGGGACTTCGGTCCCACCCGCACCCTCCATGGGGCATCCTGTGGCGTCCGAGGACCCCCGTTCGGCGGTAGTGCGTTCCGGGGACGGATCTTGTCGGCCGCGATCGACGTCGGCTGACTGTCACGATGACCATGAACGCAGGAGGCAGTCGATGACTGTTGCCCACGACGACCCCCACGTCGCGCGGCTGTTCGAACAGATGGCACTGCTCGTCGCCGACGAGGTCGGCGACCCCCTCGACCTGCACGAGCAGCTGGTGGAGCTGGCCGTGGCCAACTCGCCCGACGTCGCCAGGTACTGGAAGCAGGTCGGTCACGGCGTGGGCGTCCCCGACGCCGCCTACAAGGACGGCGGGCCGCACCTGTTCCCCGACGCGCCCGTGGTCCGCGTGTTCCGCACCAGCGGCACCACCGGCAGCGCGCGCGGCGCCGTCCGCTACTCCCGGCCGGGGCTGGAGCTCAAGGGGATCGCCATCGCCGCCGGCGCGCGGCGCGTGATCGCCACCGAGCCGGTCCGGCCCGTCGTGCTGGCCTTCGCGCCCACCGAGGAGGCCGCGCCGGACATGGCGATCGCCTTCGACATGGCGCGCATCGTCGAGGCGTGCGGCGACCCCCGGCTCAGCGCCGCCGTCGTCGGCGCGGACGGCGTCGACTTCGCGCTGCTGGAAGGACGACTGGACGCCGCCGTCGCCGAGGGCCTGCCCGTCGTGCTCGTCGGCGCGACCTTCGCGTTCGTCAACATCTGCGACGCGCTCCAGGCGCGCGGCAGGAGCTGGCGGCTGCCGCCCGGGTCGGTGATGTACGACGGGGGAGGCTTCAAGGGCCGGTCCCGCGTCATGACCGTCGCCGAGCTGCGCGCCACCGTCGGCCGGCTCTTCGGCGTCGAGCGGTTCGGCAACATCTTCGGCATGACCGAGCTGGCCAACCAGCTCTACGACGCGAGCGACACCCCCGTGGGCCCGCTCGGGGAACGCCCCAAGGCGCCGCACGCCGCCGGCGGCGCACGGGTGCGCGACCCCCGCACCCGCGAGCACACCACCGAGGGCCCCGGCCTGCTGGAGATCACCGACCTGTCCATCCTCGACCGGCCGCACGTGCTGCTCACCGGGGACCTGGGCATCGCCACCCCCGAGGGCGTCGCCATCGCCGGCCGCATCGCGGGCAGCACCAGCCGCGGCTGCTCCCTCACCCTCGACGAGATGACCGGAGGTGCCGCGTGAGCGTGTCCTGGACCCCGACGTGGGCGCGGCCCGGCGGCGCGTCGTTCGTGCTCAGCGCCAACGGGCACGAGTGGCGCGGCACCAGGCCCACCGACTGGGCCGCCCTCGGCGAGGGCCTGCGCGCCGCCCGCGAACGGCTGCGCGAGCTGCCCGTGCGCCGCATCGTCGCCGCGATCGACACCGCCGCCGAGCGGTGGGCCAAGCGCGACCTCGCCGAGCGCCGCGCCGCCGTGCGCGACGCCGCCCTGGTCACCGGCATGTCCGAGGAGACCATCGACCGCGCCCTGGACTCCGAGCTGGGCAGCCTGCGCGCCGAGTCGCTGCTGGCCTCCCTGACCCGCGAGCTGGGCGACCCCGAGGTGCTCGACGGGTTCCGCGGCGGCACCACCGCGATCGGCCCGCGCACCGTCCTCGCCGTGTTCTCCGGCAACGTGCCGGGCCTGCCCGCCCGCTCACTGGTGCGCGCGCTGCTGGTCAAGGCGAGCGTGATCGCCAAGGTCCCGGCCAGGGAGCCGCACTTCACCGGCGCGTTCCTGCGCACCCTGCACGACGTGGAGCCCGTGCTGGCCGACGCCGTCGTCGCCACCTACTGGGACCGCGACGACCACGAGTCCCTCGACGGCGCGCTCGGCCAGGCCGACGCGGTCATCGCCTACGGCGGCGACGAGGCGTGCGCGGCGATCCGGGCCAGGGTGCTGCCGCACCAGGTCTACGAGGAGCACGGCCACAAGCTGTCCTTCGGCGTGGTCGCCGACTCCTACGTGGAGCTGCACGGACCCGCCGAGGTCGCCCGCCGCATCGCCAAGGACTGCAGCGACTTCGACCAGCACGCCTGCCTGTCCCCGCAGGTGTACCTCGTGCAGGCCGGGCACGCCCGCGCGGTCGCCCAGCACCTGTCCGACGCCATGCGCCGCGCCGCCGCCGACAGCCCGCCCGGGGCGATCGACGACCTCGACGCCGCCGCGCTCCAGCGCCGCAGGCTGGTCGCCGAGTGGCGGGCCGCGACCGCCGACGACAGCGAGGTCTGGGCCCCCGAGGGTCTGGAGTGGACGGTCGTGCTGGACGACGTGCTGCTGCCGCTGAGCGGCTCGGGCAACCGGGTGGCGCGGATCGTGTCCGTGCCCGACCTCGACGCCGCCGTCGAGCAGGTGCGGCCGTACGCGAAGCACCTCCAGAACGTCGCCCTCGGCGCGGTCGGCGAGGAGGCCGTGCGCATCGCCGGCGACCTGGCGGGGCTGGGCGTGAGCCGGGTCTGCGCGCCGGGCGCGATGACCGCGGCGAGCTTCACCTGGCTGCACGACGGACGGCCGCGCATCGCCGGCCTGGTCCGCTGGTGCGACGTCGAGCTGCACCCCGA
>NZ_JBPKJK010000173.1:0-18425 GCF_051756985.1 Saccharothrix sabaoui | reverse complement strand
GCGTCGGTCGTGTCAACGGCCGTCATGCGCTCGTCAGCCCGCCAGTGTCTTCGACAGCGACGAGTTGGCGTCCGCGGTGGCCTGGTCCAGCGACTTCGCGCCGGTCAGGTACGCGGTCAGCATGTCCTTCAGCGGGTTCTGGCCCGCCTCGACCGCGGCCCACGCCGGGGTGGTCGGGGTGACCTTGCCGCCGGGGGCGGACTCCGCCAGCGCCTTGCCGACCGGGTTGGTGGCCAGCTTCGCCGTGTCGGTCGAGGTGCCCGGCACCGAACCGCCCTCGGCCAGCATGTCCTGGTACTTCTTGCCGCTGAGCAGCTTCAGGTAGTCCTTGGCCAGGTCGGCGTTCTTGGAGCCGGCCGGGATCGACAGGTTCGAGCCGCCGAGGAACACCGGGGCCGCCTTGCCCGCCGTCTTGGACGGGATCGGGAACGCCGCGGTCTTCTCCTTCAGGTCCGGGTTGGCCTTGACGGCGCCCGCCAGCTCCCACGGCAGGCCGATCATCATGCCGACCTTGCCGGTGCCGAAGACCTCCATCTGCTGCGGGGTGGCCTCGTCGGCGTCCTTCGGGGCCTTGGTGCCCGAGGCGTCGACCAGCTTCTTGTAGAACTCCAGGCCGGCCTTGGCCTGCGGGGTGTCGAGCGAGCCCGCCCAGCCGGAGCCCTGCGGCTTCGCCACGTCGCCGCCCTCGTCCCAGATGAACGACAGCAGCACGTACCAGGACTGGCCCGGCAGGTAGACCGACTGGAACTCCGGGTCGGCCGCGTTGGCCGCCTTCAGCTTCTCGGCCGCGGCGACCCACTCGTCGCGCGAGGTGGGCGGGGTGGCGATGCCGGCGGCCTCGAACAGGTCGGTCCGGTAGATGACCGTGCGGTTCGCCGCGTAGAACGGCAGGCCGTACTGCTTGCCGTCCCAGGTCAGCGAGTCCTTGAGGCCGGCGAGCCACTGGTCGCCGTTGAGGCCCGCGACGTCGCCGGAGAGGTCGGTGAGGGTGTCCTCAGCCGCGAACTTCGCCGTCTGGGTGTTGCCCAGCTCGATGACGTCCGGCGGGTTGTTGCTGGTCAGAGCCGTGGTCAGCTTCTCCTGGATGCCGCCCCACTTCTGCACCTCGTACTTGACGGTGACGCCGGGGTGCGAGTCCTGGAACTCCTTGTTCAGCGCGTCGGTCAGGGTGGTCGGCGCGGAGCCGTCCATCAACCAGACCGTCAGCGTCTTCGGTTCACCGGAGTCGCTGCCGCTGTCGGAGCTCGTGCCACACCCGGCCACGGCCACCGACAGTGCGGCGGCACCTACGGCGAGTCCTCTCCAGCCCTTCACGTGTGCGCCCTTTCCCAATGCCCGGTCCCAACGACCGAAGCGCCCAAAGTGGTGTAGACCAATGCGGCCTAGAGTGTGCCCCGCCACAGGCGGTGTCAAGGCTGTTGCTGGACCGTTGCAAAGTCATCGGACCATTTTCCCGGGGGGCTTGTCGGGGGTTCGGGACCACGGCGCGGCGCGGACAGGGCATCCTGTGTCCGGGAGCGCTAGCAAGGTCGAGGAGGAAGGCATGCTCGAAACGAGCCCTGCATCCGGCGTGGACACCAGGTCCCGCGCGCAGCGCGAGCCGAAGTACTGGGGCCTCAAGCGGCACCTGCTCGACCTCCTGCGCGCGTTGCCGCCCGGGTCGCCGATCCCGACCGAGAGGTCGTTGGCCGCGGAGTTCGACGTCTCGCGCACGACGGTCCGGCAAGCGCTTGCCGAACTGACCGTCGAGGGGCGGTTGCTGCGCGTGCAGGGCAAGGGCACGTTCGCGGCGGAACCGAAGGTGGCCCAGCGCCTCCAGCTGTCCTCGTACACAGAGGACATGAAGGCGCAGGGCAGGCAGCCGTCGTCGCGGCTGATCGAGGCGTCCGAGATGGCCGCGGAGGCCGAGCTGGCCCGCCTGCTGGGGGTCCGGGCCGGCGCCAAGGTGCTGCGCCTGCACCGCCTGCGGCTGGCCGACGGCGAGCCGATGGCGATCGAGACGACCCACCTGGCGCTGGGCCGGTTCCGCGGCCTGCGCCGCTACCTGGCCCCGGGCGCGTCGCTGTACCAGGTGCTGCGCGAGCGGTTCGGCGTCGAGATGGGCCACGCGGAGGAGACGATCGAGACGGCGCTGGCCTCGCCGGAGGAGGCCGAGCTGCTCGGCGCGGACATCGGCCTGCCGATGCTGCTGCTGTCGCGGCACTCGTTCGACACCGAGGGCAACCCCGTCGAGTGGGTGCGCTCGGTCTACCGGGGCGACCGGTACAAGTTCGTCGCCACCCTGAACCGGCCCGCCGACTAGGCGGCCCCGACCGACCCGACCGACCCGACCCGCCGCCCCCGCCGCGCCGGTCCGCCACCACACTGTGCCGGTGGCGCAGACGGTGGTGTGGGGCACGGGGCGGGCCAGGGCGGTGCTGGCCACGACGATCCTCGGCTCGGGCATGGCGATGCTCGACAGCACGATCGTCAACGTCGCCCTGCCGCGGATCGGCGCGGAGCTGGGCGCGTCCGTCGCGGGCCTCCAGTGGGTGCTCGACGGCTACCTGCTGGCGCTGGCCGCGCTGGTCCTGGTCGCCGGGTCGCTGGGCGACCACTACGGCCGCCGCCGCGTGTTCACCGCCGGCGTGCTGTGGTTCGGCGTCGCGTCCCTGCTCTGCGGGCTGGCCCCGACCACGGAGCTGCTGGTGCTCGCCCGCGTCCTGCAGGGCGTCGGCGGCGCGCTGCTCACGCCGGGCTCGCTCGCGATCCTCCAGTCGGTGTTCGCCCGCGGCGACCGGGCGAAGGCGATCGGCGCGTGGTCGGGCCTGTCCGGCGTGGCCACCGCGGTCGGGCCGCTGGTCGGCGGCCTGCTGGTGCAGGCGTGGTCGTGGCGGCTGGCGTTCCTGGTCAACCTGCCGGTGGCCGTGGTCTGCGTGTGGCTCGCCCGCCGCCACGTTCCCGAGTCGCGCGACGAGCAGGTGTCGGGTCATCCGACCATTGGCGGGTCGGTCATCGGAGCACTGGGGCTGACCGGCATCACCGCCGCGCTGGTGGAGGCACCGGTGCGCGGACCCGACGCGCTGGTCCTCTCCGCCGCCGTCCTCGGGGTCGCGGGCCTGGTGGCGTTCGTCGTCCTGCAACGCCGCGGGCGCGACCCGCTCGTCCCGCCGCAATTGTTCAGCGATCGAACGTTCGTCCTGGCCAACGCCCTGACGTTCCTGGTCTACGCGGCCCTGGGCGGGGTGATGGTGCTGATGGTGCTCCAGCTCCAGGTGTCGCTGCACTACCCGCCGACGGCCGCCGGGCTGGCGAGCCTGCCCATCACGCTGATCATGCTGGCGCTGTCCGCGCGCTCCGGGAACCTGGCCCAGCGCATCGGCCCGAAGGCGCAACTCATCGGAGGACCGCTCGTCATCGGCGTCGGGATGCTCATGCTGCGGTGGGCGGAGCCGGGTGCGTCGTACTGGACGGGCGTGCTGCCCGGCGTCGTGGTGTTCGGGCTGGGGCTGGCCGCCGTGGTGGCCCCGGTGACGGCGACCGTGCTGGCCGCCGCCCCGGACCGCTACGCGGGTGTCGCCTCCGGCGTGAACAACGCGGTCGCCCGCACCGGCAGCCTGGTCGCGGTCGCCGTGCTGCCCGCCGTGGCGGGCCTGAGCGGCGCCGGCTACACCGACCCGGCCGTCCTCACCGGGGGCTGGCGGACCGCGCTGCTGGTGTGCGCGGCGGCGTCGGCAGTCGGCGGCCTGCTGGCGATCGGCACCGACAACGGCGTGTTCGCCGCCGCCGCCCGGGAGGACCCGGCGCCGGGGCCGGGGGACTGCCACAGCTGCGGCGTCGACTCGCCCCCGACGCACCTGCGCGCCCGCTCGGGCCCCGGCCGGCCCGGCTAGCCGAGGAGCAGCTCGGCGAACACCTCGGGGTCGACGTTCCCGCCGGACAGCACCACCGCGGTCGGCCCGGCGTACCGCTCCCGCAGGGCTGCCGCGAACGCCACCGCGCCGCTGGGCTCCACGACCAGCCTGGCCTCCCGCGCGAGCCGCCGCACGGCCGCCCGGATCTCGTCCTCCGACACGGTGACCAGGTCGTCCACGTAGGCGCGCAGGTGGGCGAAGGTCAGCTCCGACGGTTCGGCGCGCAGCCCGTCGGCGATGGTCCGCGCCCGGTCGGCGGGGCTCCACCGCACCAGCGACCCGGCCCGCAGCGAGGCGGCGGCGTCGCCGGCCAGCTCCGGTTCGACGCCGACGACCCGCGTGCGCGGCGAGAGCGCCTTCACCGCGGTGGCCACGCCGGAGAGCAGCCCGCCGCCGCTGACCGGCACCAGCACGGTGGCCACGTCGGGCAGGTCGGCCACCACCTCCAGCCCGACGGTGCCCTGGCCGGCGATGACGTCGGGGTGGTCGAACGGCGGCACGAGCGTCGCCCCGAGCTCGGCGACCAGCTCGGCGGCCCGCGACTCGCGCTCGGCCATCGGCACCCGCACCACCCGCGCGCCGTGCGCGAGGGTCGCCTCCACCTTCACCCGCGGCGTCGTGTCGGGCACGACGATCGTCGCGGGCACCCCGAACCGCTTCGCCGCGTACGCCACGGCCTGCGCGTGGTTGCCGCTGGAGTAGGCGACGACGCCGCGCGCCCGCACGTCCTCGGGCAGCCGGGCCAGGGCGTGGTACGCGCCGCGGATCTTGAACGCGCCGACCGGCTGGAGGCTCTCCGGCTTGAGCCACAGCCCGCCGCCGTCCCCGCCGACCCCACCGCCGCCGGCCTCACCGCCGTCGCCGGCGGCGAACCGCAGCAGCGGCGTGCGCACGACGGCCGGGGCGATCAGCCCGGCGGCGGAGCGGATGTCCGAGATCGTCACGAGTGCCATGCCCCGATCCTCGCTCGGAATCGATCCAGTGGACCGACCCCGACCCCGGTGCGACCCCGCCGGCGGTTCCCGCGTCCCGGTTCGATACCGCGTCGAACGCGGAAACTCCTTCGGCATCACCCGCTCAGCCCAGCAGCTTTCACACGTCCGAGGCGGATATCGCCGAATCACTTACATCTGGCAAAACCGCCCGAATCGGTGATCGAATAACTACCTTGAGTGAGAGTTAACTGTCAAACGCTACACAGCGCAGTTGAATCGACGTGCGCTGTGACACACTTTCGCCTCAGATGGCCCGGACCGTCATAGGTAACAGGGTCATAACGTCGCTCGAACGGGTGAGTACTGGTCGGTAGAGACCGGGGAGGAGGGCCTGATGCGGACGCGCAAGGGCCCGCTCACGGCGTTCGAGAGCACTTCGGAGATCGGCCCATGACCGGGACGAGAAAAGGAGGGGTGGGGCGACCCCTGCCGCCGCCCCACCACCCGTCCCCCTAGAGCCCCCGAGAGCGGTCCCTGCAACCAGGCTCTCGGGCACCCTGCACCCGAAGATGAGGGAGACGCCTAATGAACCGCACGAGTGCGGCCCGCCTTGCCGCGGCTGCCTTGCTCGCCGCCGGCGCAGCTACAGCACTAAGCGTACCGGCGATTGCGGACACCGCCGCCCCCTATGGCGGAAGCTCCTCCGACACGGAGAGCTACCCCGCCGAGTTGCTCCAAGCGGCGCAACGCGACCTCGGCCTGACCGCCGAACAGGTCACCGCCCGTCTGGCGAGTGACTCCCGCTCGGGTGAGCTGGAGTCCTCCGCCAAGGCGGCCGTGGGCGCCGCCTACGCGGGTTCCTGGATCAACGCCGCGACGGGCAAGCTCGTCGTCGCGGTGACCGACCCGGCCAAGGCGGACGCGGCCCGCGCCGCGGGCGCCGACGCCAGGTTCGTCGCCTTCTCGCACCAGCAGCTCACCTCCGCCAAGGCGTCGATCGACGCCCTGGCCGCCCCGAAGTCGGTCACCGGCTGGCGGGTGGACGAGCAGACCAACTCGGTCGTCGTCGAGGTCAACCGGCACCAGCGCGACGCCGCGGCCGACGCGTTCGTCGCGTCCGCGAGGTCGGTCAGCGCGTCGGTGCGCGTGGTCGAGGTCGACGAGTCCCCGACCACGCTCTACGACACCCGCGGTGGCGACGCCTACTACATCGGCTCCGGCCGGTGCTCGGTCGGCTTCGCCGTCTCGGGCGGCTTCGTGACCGCGGGCCACTGCGGCCGCACGGGCGCCGCGACGACCGGCTTCAACCGCGTCTCGCAGGGCACGTTCGCGGGTTCCTCGTTCCCCGGCAACGACTACGCCTGGGTGCGCACGAACTCCAACTGGACGTCCCGCCCGTGGGTCAACCGCTACAACGGCTCCAACGTCACCGTGACCGGCTCCACGTCGGCGGCGGTCGGCGCGGCGATCTGCCGCTCCGGCTCCACCACCGGCTGGCGCTGCGGCACCGTCCAGGCCAAGAACTCGACGGTGAACTACCCGCAGGGCACGGTGTCCGGCCTGACCCGCACGAACGCCTGCGCCGAGCCCGGTGACTCGGGTGGTTCGTGGGTGGCGGGCTCCGGCTACAGCCAGGCCCAGGGCGTGACCTCCGGCGGTTCGGGCAACTGCTCCTCCGGCGGCACGACCTACTTCCAGCCGGTCGGCGAGATCCTCAGCGCCTACGGCCTGAGCCTCACCCGCGGCTAGTCCGCCGCACCGCTCCACGGCGCGCGGCCGTCGTCCCCCCAGTGCCGCGCACCACGTCGGGAACACCCCCCGGGCCCGGACTCCTCCCCGGCCCGGGGGGTGTTCCCCTGTGCGGGGGTGTTCCCGTGCACGGCCGGGTCACGCCCCGGCCGGCGGGGGAGCGCCGGTCAGCCGGCCCCTCAGCCACGCCGCGGCCTCGCGGGGGTCCTCGGCCTCGGTGATCGCGCGCACGACCACCACCCGCTCCGCGCCCGCGGCCAGCACCTCGGGCAGCCGCGCCCGGTCGACGCCGCCGATGGCGAACCACGGCCGCCCCGTCGTGCCGGCGGTGGCCCGCACGAGGTCGAGGCCCGGCGCGGGCCGACCCGGTTTCGTCGGCGTCGGCCAGCACGGCCCCGTGCAGAAGTAGTCCACGCCCGGCTCGACCGCCGCCGCCCGCGCCTGCGCCACGTCGTGCGTGGAGCGGCCGATCACCACGTCCTCGCCCACGACGCGGCGGGCGAGCGGCACCGGCAGGTCGTCCTGGCCCAGGTGCAGCACGTCGGCGTCCACGGCCAGCGCCACGTCCGCCCGGTCGTTGACCGCGAGCAGCGCGCCGTGCCGGGCGCACGCCTCCGCCAGCACCTCCAGCGCCGCGATCTCCTGCCGCGCCTCCAACCCCTTGTCCCGGAGCTGGACGACGTCCACGCCGCCCGCGAGCGCCGCGTCGGCGAACTCCGCGAGGTCGGGCCGGTCGGGGGTGCAGAGGTAGAGCCGCGCGTCGGCGAGCCGCCGCCTGATCCGCGTTCCGTCGAGTCCTGGCACGGGCCGCACGGTAACCGCCGGGCCGCCGCGTGCGCTACGGTGGAGGCGGTCCGCACGGGAGCCCGGAGGACACCGGGCTGAGAGGGAGCGTGGTCCGCTCCGACCGTCGAACCTGATCCGGGTCATGCCGGCGCAGGGAGCGTGAGTGCCTTGGTCCATCGGGTGACCGTCGTCGGCGGCGGTGTCATCGGCCTGTCCTGCGCCTGGTCCGCGGCGCGCGCCGGCTACCGCGTCGACCTGGTCGACCACCCCTCCCCGCACGGCGGTTCGTGGGTGGCGGGCGGGATGCTCGCGCCGATCACCGAGGCGTGGCCGGGCGACGAGGACGTGCTGCGGCTCGGCGTCGAGTCCCTGGCCCTGTGGCCGGGCTTCGCCCGCGACCTGGGCGTCGGGCTGAGCCCCGTCGGCACCCTCCAGGTGGCCGTGGACCGCGCCGACGTCGAGGTCCTGGACCAGCTGTGCGCCTACCTGGCCACGATGGGCCGCGCCTCCACCCGCCTGACCCACCGCGAGCTGCGCGCCCTGGAACCCGGCCTCGGCAACGTCCGCGGTGGACTGTCCGTGCCGGGTGACCTGGCGGTGGACAACCGCGCCCTGCTGCGCGCCCTGCGCGACGCCTGCTCCTCCGCAGGGGTGCGCTTCACCGACACCCGCGGCCCCGCCGACGCGACCGTCATCGCGGCCGGCGCGTGGAGCCGCGACCTGCACCCCGCGCTGCGCGACGTGGTCCGGCCCGTGAAGGGCGAGATCCTGCGCCTGGAAGCACGTCCCGGCGCCCTGCCGCCGCCCCGGCACACCCTCCGCGCCCATGTGTCCGGCCGCCCCGTCTACCTGGTGCCCCGCACCGGCGGGCTGGTGCTCGGCGCCACCCAGTACGAGGCCGGCTTCGACACCGCCGTCACCGTCGGCGGCGTGCGCGACCTGCTGCGCGACGCCGAGGTCGTGTGGCCGGGCATCGCCGAGTACGCGCTGGTCGAGACCGCCGCCGGGTTCCGCGCGGGCAGCCCCGACAACGCGCCCGTCGTCCGCTGGCTCGAACCCGGCGTGCTGGCCGCCACCGGCCACCACCGCAACGGCCTGCTGCTCGCGCCCGCCACGGCGCGGCGCGTGCTCACCCTGCTCCGCGAAGGAGGAAACGCTTGATGGAGGCGAAGGTCAACGGCTCGGTGCGGGAACTCGCCGACGGCGCGACCGTGGCGACCGTGCTGGCGCTGCTCGGCGCGCCCGCCACCGGTGTCGCGGTCGCGGTGGACGGCGAGGTCGTGCCGCGCACCGCGTGGGCGACGACCGCGGTGCCGGCCGGCGCCGCCGTCGAGGTGCTGACCGCCGTGCAGGGAGGGTGACGTGGACGACCCGTTGGTGATCGCCGGCCGCGAGTTCGGCTCCCGCCTGGTGATGGGCACCGGGGGCGCGGCGAACCTGTCGGTCCTGGAACGCGCGCTCGTCGCCTCCGGCACGCAGCTGACCACGGTGGCCATGCGCCGCCTCGACGCGTCCGGCGGCGGCGTGCTGGACCTGCTGACCCGCCTGGGCATCGAGGCCCTGCCCAACACCGCCGGCTGCCGCACCGCCGCCGAGGCCGTGCTGACCGCCCGCCTCGCCCGCGAGGCCCTCGGCACGCACTGGGTGAAGCTGGAGGTCGTCGCCGACGACCAGACCCTCCTGCCCGACCCGGTGGAGCTGCTCGACGCCGCCGAGCGGCTCGTCGACGACGGGTTCGTCGTGCTGCCCTACACCAACGACGACCCGGTGCTGGCGCTGCGCCTGGAGCAGGCGGGCTGCGCCGCCGTCATGCCGCTGGGCTCCCCGATCGGCACCGGCCTGGGCATCCGCAACCCGCACAACCTGGAGCTGATCGTGGCGCGGGCGTCCGTGCCGGTGATCCTGGACGCGGGCGTGGGCACCGCCTCCGACGCCGCCCTGGCCATGGAGCTGGGCTGTTCGGCGGTGCTGCTGGCGACCGCCGTGACCCGCGCGCAGGACCCGGAACTCATGGCCGCCGCCATGCGTTGCGGGGTGGAGGCGGGACGGCTCGCGCGGTTGGCGGGGCGCATCCCGAAGCGGTTCTGGGCGCACGCGTCGAGCCCGGCCGTCGTCTGACCGCCGTGCGCCCGCGACCGGGCAGGTCTCAGCGGTAGGACGATTGCGGGGCACGGCATGATGGATGCCCACCGTGTCCGTCTGCCCGAGGAGGAACGTGCCGTGACGGCCGACCAGGTCGACCCGGTGGAGGACGCCACCGCCCGGCTGTACCTCGCCATCGGCAGGCTCTCCCGGCTGCTGCGCCGCACCGGGTCCCCCGGGCTGGGACCCGGCGCGGTGTCCGCGCTCGCCACGCTGGCCCGCTGCGGCCCCATGCGGCTGGGCGACCTGGCCGCGAAGGAGGGGGTCGCCCCGCCGACCCTGTCCCGCATCGTCGCCGCCCTCGTGGAGGCGGGGTACGTCAAGCGCGACCCCGACCCGCAGGACGGCCGCGCCTGGCTCGCCACCCCCACCCCGGAGGGCGAGACGATGGTGTCCGGCGTCCGCTCCGCGCGGGTCCGCGAGCTCCAGCGCCGGATCGAGGACATGACCCCGGCGCACCGCGCGGCGCTGCTCGACGCCCTGCCCGCGCTGGAGGAACTGGTCGGCGAGGTCGGCTGACCCCGCCCCGGCCCCGCCCCGGCCCGTTCCGCCCCGGCCCGGCCCGAACGCCGCCCCCGCACGACGGTCCGTCGTGCGGGGGCGGCGGGCACTACCGCCCCGCGTCCGGCAGCCGCCACAGCGGCGACACCGGCCCGACCCCGCCGCCCAGCGGGTAGGACGCGGCCACCGACCGCACGACGAAGTCCTTGCCGAACCGCACCGCCTCCGGCACCGACTCGCCCCGCGCCAGCCGCGAGCAGATCGCCGACGCCAGCGTGTCGCCCGACCCGTGCGTGTTCTTCACGTCGTAGCGCGGACCGAGGAACTCGTGGAACTCCGACCCGTCGTAGAGCACGTCCAGGCACTCCGGGTCGTCCCACAGGTGACCGCCCTTGACCAGCACCCACGCCGGCCCCAGCGCGTGCAGCGCCTCCGCGGCCTTGCGCTGGTCGGCCCGGCTGCGCACCTCGACACCGGTGATCAGCCGCACCTCGTCCAGGTTCGGCGTGACCAGCGTGGCCCTCGGGAACAGCAGGGTCCGCAGCGCCTCCAGCGCGTCGTCGGCCAGCAGCTGGTGGCCGTGCATCGACGCGGCCACCGGGTCCACCACGAACGGCCCGACGTCCACCCGGTCCAGCGCGCCCGCGACGGCCTCGATGATCGCCGCCGACGCCAGCATCCCCGTCTTCGCCGCGCCCACCCCGATGTCGGTGGCCACCGCCTCGATCTGCGCGGCCACCACCTCCGGCGGGATCTCGGTGAACCCGGTGACGCCCAGCGAGTTCTGCACGGTCACCGCCGTGACCGCCGTCATGCCGTGCACGCCGCACGCGAACAGCGTCCGCAGGTCGGCCTGGAGGCCCGCACCACCGCCGGAGTCGGACCCGGCGATGGTGAGGACCCTGGGGGGCGTCTCCGCCATCAGTCGACCTCCATCAGTCGACCACCGGCAGGTACACCTTGTTGCCGTGGTCGGAGAACTCGTGCGACTTCTCGTCCATGCCCGCCTCGATCGCCTCCACAGTGGACAGCCCGCGCTCCTCGGCGTACCGCCGCACGTCCTGGGTGATCTTCATCGAGCAGAACTTCGGCCCGCACATCGAGCAGAAGTGCGCCGTCTTCGCCGGCGCGGCGGGCAGCGTCTCGTCGTGGTACGACCGCGCCGTGTCCGGGTCCAGCGACAGGTTGAACTGGTCCTCCCAGCGGAACTCGAACCGCGCCTTCGACAGCGCGTCGTCCCAGTCCTGCACCCCCGGGTGCCCCTTGGCGAGGTCGGCCGAGTGCGCCGCGATCTTGTACGTGATCACGCCCGTCTTCACGTCGTCCCGGTTCGGCAGGCCCAGGTGCTCCTTCGGGGTCACGTAGCACAGCATGGCCGTGCCCAACCAGCCGATCTGCGCCGCCCCGATCGCCGACGTGATGTGGTCGTAGGCGGGCGCGATGTCCGTGGCCAGCGGCCCCAGGGTGTAGAACGGCGCCTCGCCGCACCACTCCTCCTCCAACCGCACGTTCTCCGCGATCTTGTGCATCGGCACGTGACCCGGGCCCTCGATCATCACCTGCACGTCGTGGGCGCGCGCGACGTGCGTCAGCTCGCCCAGCGTCCGCAGCTCCGCGAACTGGGCCTCGTCGTTGGCGTCCGCGATCGACCCCGGCCGCAGGCCGTCACCCAGCGAGAACGTCACGTCGTAGGCGCGCAGGATCTCGCACAGCTCCTCGAAGTGCGTGTAGAGGAAGCTCTCCCGGTGGTGCGCCAGGCACCACGCCGCCATGATCGACCCGCCGCGCGACACGATGCCCGTCACCCGCTTCGCGGTCAGCGGCACGTACCGCAGCAGCACGCCCGCGTGCACCGTCATGTAGTCCACGCCCTGCTCGGCCTGCTCCACGACGGTGTCCCGGTACACCTCCCACGACAGCTTCGCCGGGTCGCCGTCCACCTTCTCCAGCGCCTGGTAGATCGGCACCGTGCCGATCGGCACCGGCGAGTTGCGCACGATCCACTCGCGCGTCTCGTGGATGCGCTTGCCCGTCGACAGGTCCATGATCGTGTCGGCACCCCACCGCGACGCCCACACCATCTTCTCCACCTCCTCCTCGATCGAGGAGGACACCGCCGAGTTCCCGATGTTCGCGTTGACCTTCACCAGGAACTTCTTCCCGATGATCATCGGCTCGGCCTCGGGGTGGTTCCGGTTGAGCGGGATCACCGCCCGCCCGATCGCCACCTCGTCCCGCACGAACTCCGGGCTCATCCGCTCCCGCGCGGCCACGAACCGCATCTCGGGCGTGATGACCCCCGCCTTCGCGTACGCCAACTGCGTCACCGCGCCGTTCAGCGGCCCGCGGGCCGCCACCCACCCCTCGCGCAACCTCGGCAGTCCACTGTGGACGTCGATGGTCGCGTTCGCGTCGGTGTACGGCCCGGAAGTGTCGTAGAGGTCCACGTGCTCGCCGTTGGTCAGCTCCACCCGGCGGAAGGGCACCCGCACGTCCTCGTCCACCTGGACGTGGACCTTGTGCGAGCCGGAGATCGGCCCCGTGGTGACGCTGGGCTCCACCGAACGGTCGTCGAGTGCCGTCACGACATTTCCTCCCTACGCCGGCATTACCCGGTCAGGTTCCGGCGGTCGGCGGCACCGGGGTCGCGAACACCCCAGCCGCCCTCTCAGCCCGCTGTGGCGCGAGCTCCCGCGTGTGTTGAGTTGTCCCGGCGACCATAGCCACGCCCGCGTGCCGGTGCCAAGGTGCGGATGCCAAGGAGCACCGTTTGCGCGTACCTTTCACCGCGTGGCTGATCACCAGCCGTTCCCGCCCGGCGCGCGGCGCGTGGCCCGCCCCGCCGCCGTCTCGCCGTGCCCGTCGTGCGGCGACCTCGCGGGTCGCGGCTACCCCGCCTGCCGCTTCTGCGCCGAACTCGTCGACCAGTACTGGCTGCACGACTGGCAGGAGCTGCTCGCCGCCGAGCAGCTCGCCGAGGGCGGCGCGGGCGAGCGCGAACTGGCCGAACTCGTCCTCGCCGACCAGGTCGGCCACCACCCGTGGACCTGCACCGACTGGGCCATGACCCTCATCAGCTGCTCCCAGTGCGGCGACGAGCTGGGCACCGGCCCCGTCGACTGCGTCCGCTGCGCCATGGCCGACGGCCTGCGCTGGTCCTGGGACCACGGCGGCCACCCGAAGGCCATCACGACCGGCGAGCACGCCCTGCGCGTGGCCCGGGCGGCCCTGCGGGCACCCCACCGCCGACGCGGGCCGGTGGTCCTCGCGTGGCGGCTGCTCATGCCGTTCCTGCTGGTCGGGGAGCTGCCCACGGTCGGCCAGGTGCAGCGCGTCCGGGCCGCCGTCCTGGCCGGCGCCTACCCCGAGCTGGCCGCGTGCACCAGCCACGGCGAGCTGGTCGGCCACCCCGAGGTGCCCTGGCGCCGCCCCGAGCGGCCGGTGCGGGCCGAAGCCCACCCGAAGCCATCGCGCGGGCGGGGCGAGGAGGTCGCCGCCGTCACCACGGCTGCGGCTGCGGCTGCGGCTGCGACCACGGCTGCGACCACGGCCGTCGCCGAGCCGCCGCCGGACCGGGTGGAGCCGGTGGTCGAACCGGTGGACCCGGTCGCCGACCCGGTCGCGGAACAGGCGACGGGGAAGGACCCGGACGACCCGGCGGCGGACCCGACCTGACCAGGCCGGACCCGGGCCCGCCGCCCGCCGGTCAGTCGTCGTCCTCGTCGTCCGCGAACGGGTCCTCCGAGGTCGCCGGGTCCCAGCTCAGCCCCGGCACGCCCCACCCGTTGGCCTTGAGCATCCTCTTCGACGCCCGCTTGTACCGCCCCACGAGCCGGTCGAGGTAGATGAACCCGTCGAGGTGGTCGGTCTCGTGCTGGAGGCAGCGCGCGAAGAACCCCGTGCCCTCCACCTCCACCGGCTTCCCGTCGCCGTCGACCCCGGTCACCTTCGCCCACGACGCGCGCCCGGTCGGGTACGCCTCGCCCGGGGCCGACAGGCAGCCCTCGAAGTCGTCGTCCGGGTCCGGCATCCCCAGCGGGACCTCGGAGGTCTCCAGCACCGGGTTCACCACCACGCCCCGGTGTCGCACGCCCTCGTCGTCGGGGCAGTCGTAGACGAACACCCGCAGGTCGATCCCGATCTGGTTCGCCGCGAGCCCCACGCCGTTCGCCGCCGCCATCGTCTCGTACATGTCGTCGACCAGCGCGCGCAACGCCCCGTCGAACACCTCGACGGGGCGGGTCGGGGTGTGGAGCACGGGATCGCCGGCGATCCGGATGGGGTGAACTGCCATGACGCGCAGCCTAACGGCGCGCCCGGGCGGACGCGCCGGGCGATGAACCGACCCCCGTGAAGATCACGTGATTGAATGGCACCCACGCACGGGACACGGCTGAGGAGCCAGATGGACGCCGCAGAGGCACTGGCGCCGGCGGAGGGGCCGGACGACGGTTTGAACGACCGGGAACGCGAGATCCTGGCCTTCGAACGCCAGTGGTGGAAGTACGCGGGTGCCAAGGAACAAGCGATCAAAGAGCTGTTCGACATGTCGGCGACGCGGTACTACCAACTGCTCAACGCGTTGATCGAGAAGGAAGAGGCGTTGGCCGCTGACCCGATGTTGATCAAGAGACTGCGTCGTTCCCGCTCCGGCAGGCTGCGCGCCCGCCTGGCGAAGCGCCTGGGTGTCGAGCGCCGATGACGAACCCGGAACAGCCCGCGGGTTCCGCGCAGCCGGCCCGCGCCGCGGGGTACGTGCTGCTCGGCGTCGCCGCCATCGCCCTGGTCGTCGGTGTGGTCAGCCTGTTCACGGGCGGCCCCGACGACGAACCGCCCGCCGCCCAGTCCACCCCGCCGTCGGCCTCCTCACCCGCCCCCGGCACCGACACCGCCGCGCCGTCGACCGGGTCGCCGACCGGGTCGTCGACCGCGCCCGCCGAGTCCCCGGGCCAAAACCCGACCACCACCGAGCCCCCCGCGACCCAGCCGCCCGCCACCACCCCCGGCGGCCAGGGGACCACCGCGCCGGGCGCGCCGGGCGTCACCGACACCCCGCCGCCACCGGTGACCCCGAAACCCGCGGTGCGCGTCTACAACAACAGCACCATCCCCAACCTGGCCGCCCGCGCGTCCGACGACGTGCAGAAAGCCGGCTGGTCCGTCGCCGAGACCGGCAACTACTCGCAGGGCACCATCCCCACCACCACCGTCTACTACCGGCCCGGCACGGACGAGGAGGAGTCGGCGAAACTGCTGGCCACCACCCTCGGCGCCCGCGTCGAAGCCCGGTTCGACGGCATCAGGGACGCCCACGCCGGCATCATCGTGATCGTCACCAACGACTACCGGGGACCGTCCGGCAAGGTCTCCTGACCCGAGCGCACCACACCTTTCGGAACGCGCCCCGGAACCCCCACGGGTCCGGGGCGCGCCCCGTCAACCCCCCGTCAGGCCCCGCTCCCGTTCCCGCGCGTCACGACCCCGACCTGCTCTCCGCGTACGCGGCCAACGACGCGAGCTGCGCCGGGTCCAACGACGGCCGCACCGCCGCCCGCGCCGCCGCCAGGTGCGCCGCCGTCACCTCCGCCGCCTCCAACGACTCCCGCATCGCCGTCAACGCCGCCTCCCGCACCAGCGCCGAGCAGTCCGCCGCCGAGTACCCCTCCAGGTCCTCCGCCAACGCCGCCAGGTCCACGTCGTCCGCCAACGGCGTGTTCCGCGACGCCGCCCGCAGGATCTCCGCCCGCGCCTCCCCGTCCGGCGGCGGCACGTACACCAGCCGCTCCAACCGGCCCGGCCGCAGCAGCGCCGGGTCGATCAGCTCCGGCCGGTTCGTCGCACCCAGCACGATCACGTCCCGCAACGGCTCCACACCGTCCAACTCGGTCAGCAGCGCCGCCACCACCCGGTCCGCCACACCCGAGTCCGACGACTGCCCGCGCCTCGGCGCCAACGCGTCCACCTCGTCGAGGAACACCAGCGCCGGCGCCGCCTCCGCCGCCCGCCGGAACAACTCCCGCACCGCCCGCTCGGACTCGCCGACGAACTTGTCCATCAGCTCCGCGCCCTTGACCGACAGCACGTTCAACCGGCCCGTCCCGGCCAGCGCGCGCACCAGGAACGTCTTCCCGCACCCCGGCGGCCCGTACAGCAGCAGCCCGCGCGGCGGCGCCACCCCCAGCCGCGCGAACGAGTCCGGGTACTGCAACGGCCACAGCGCCGCCTCGGTCAGGGCCTGCTTCACCTCGACCATGTCGCCGACGTCGGCCAACGTCAACCCGCCCGTCCGCAACGTGTCCGAAGTGGACATCGAGATCGGCCGCACCGTCTCCAGCGCGCCCAGCAGGTCGCCCTGCCCCACCTTCGGCTCGTCCGCACCGCGCTGCCGCAACGCCGCCCGCACCGCCGCCTCGCGCCGCAGAGCCACCAGGTCCGCGGCCACGAACCCCGGCGTCCGGTCCGCCACCGCGCCCAGGTCCACACCGGACCCGACCGGCACGTCCCGCAGCAGCACCCGCAGCAGCTCCGTCCGCGCCGCCCCGTCCGGCAGCGGGAGCACCAGCTCCCGGTCCACCAGCTCCGGCACCCGCAACCGCGGGTCCACCGCCTCCGGGTGCGCGCTGGTCACCACCAGCGCCACCCCCTCGGGACGCCCGCGCAACGCGTCCAGCACGATCGTCGCCACCGGCGGCGGCGAGGACGCGGGCAGCAGCACCTCCACGTCCGTCACCAGCAGCACCGCCGGGGCCTGGGCCGCGGCGATCGCGTCGGCCACCCGCTGAGCCGCCGCGTTCGCCTCCAGCACCGCCACGCTGGGTGCCGCGACCTCGACCACCCCGGCCCCCGCCGCCGCCGCGACCGACCGCACCAACGTGGCCTTGCCGACCCCCTCGGGCCCGCTGACCAGCGCCGCGAGCCGCGACGTCGTCCCCAACCGCGCCAACAGCTCCGGGTGGGTGAAGCTCAGGTCGAACCACTCCGCCAACCGGGTGGCCGCGTCCCGGTGCCCCACGAGGTCGGCCACCGGCACCACCGGCTCGTCAACCCCACCCCCGGGACCACCCGCCACCCGCCCGCCGGCCGCCACCCCCGCCCCGGCCGAGCCGACCACCACCCCGCCGCCGCCCCCGGCCCCGCCGATCCCCCCGCCGCCCCCACCGCTCCCGATCCCCCCACCGCTCCCGGTCCGCGCAGGCCAACCCCCCGCGCCACCCCCCGAACCACCCCCGGCAGACCCACCCGCCCCTCCCGGCCCACCCGGCCCACCCGAACCGGTCATCCCATCACCCGTCCGAGCCCCATCCCGCCACCCGACGACAGTCGAAGGCTGCACCGCCACCGGCCCGTCCGCCGGATCGACCGAGGTGATCGTGAGCAGCTCGTTCGTCCAGGTCATCCCGATCGCGTTGGAGAGCTTGCTCCGCGTGGCGCTCACGTCCGCGCCGGGCGGCGGCGCGAGGTCCTGGGGCAGCAGCGACACGGCGTCGCCGACCGTGAGCACCTTCCCGGTCAGCGCCATGCGCAACGTCTCGGGCGTGAGCGACGTGCTGGCCAACCGCGACCCGGCCACCGTGACCGCGCGGGCGGCGGCGACCTCGACCGGGGCCACGACGATCTCGGAGCCCTCGACGACGCCGAGGTTCGACAGGGTGACGTCGTCCACCAGCACCACGCCGGGCGGACCGTCACCGGCGGCGGCGAGGGCGGCGCTGACCCGCGCGCCGGTGAGGCGCACGGCGTCCCACGCGCGCAGCCCCAGCGCGTCGAGCACTTCGGGGTGCATGCGCACCACGCCGCGGCGGGTGTCCAGGGCCGACGGGGACAGGCGGGCCGTCAGGGTGATCACGCCGTGGAGCGTAGTGCGGGGCCGCGCTCGGCGACGGTTCGTTCCCGGCTCACGCCTACCGGTCGCCGCTCACGCCTGCCGGTCGCCGCTCACGCCTGCCGGTCGCCGCTCACGCCTGCCGGTCGCCGCTCACGCCCGCCGGCTGCCGCTCACGCCCGCTGGTCGCCGCGCGCCGCTGGCCGCCGCCCGCCTGCCCGCCGGCTGCCGCCCGCCCGCCGGCTGCCGCGCACGCTCGTCGGCCGCGGCTCGGGGTGGTCGTTCTCCGTCGTCTGCGGGCGAGAGGCGAAGGAGGCGGGGCGGTGGGGCGGTGGAGGCGGCGGGGTGGGGGAGGCGGGGAGTCAGGGGAGTGGTGGCGGAGGGTGTGGGTGGCGGGTTGACGGGGTGTGGGGGCTGGTCGGCGTCTCCTTCGTTTCCAACCGAGTGCCGAGACCCCCGGTTACGTACATCGATCACCCGATCGTGTCTGGCAAGGGCGGAAAACTCCAGGTCACGCCCCCAAGTTGCCAAACCGGCCCACCCGTCGCAACCCGCCCACCCGCCACCTGTGGACAACTTCGACGACCCCGACCACCC
>NZ_JBPKJK010000172.1:0-18439 GCF_051756985.1 Saccharothrix sabaoui | reverse complement strand
GGCGGCGGTGCCGGTCCCGGCCGAGGCGGCAGCGTCGGTGCCGGTGCCGGTGCCGGTGCCGGTGCCGGTGCCGGCCAGGGTTGCCAGGGCGGCGTCGAACAGCGCCAGCCCGTGGTCGGCGTCGAGCGGGGCGATGCCGACGCGGGACCAGCGGGCCAGGTCGGCGTCGGTCAGCGCGGCGCCCATGCCCTCGCGCCACAGGCCCCAGGCCAGCGACAGCGCGGGCAGGCCGTGCGCCCGCCGGTGGGCGGCCAGGGCGTCGAGGAAGGCGTTGCCCGCGGCGTAGTTGGCCTGGCCGGGGGTGCCCAGCAGGCCGGACACCGAGGAGAACAGCACCAGCGGGGTGTCACCGACCTGCTCGTGCAGGTGCCAGGCGGCGTCGAGCTTGGGGCGCAGCACACCGGCCAGCGCCTCGGGGGTGAGCGCGGTGACCGTGGCGTCGTCGAGCGCGCCCGCGGCGTGCACGACGGCGCTCAGCGGGTGCTCGGCGGGCACGCCGTCGAGCACGGCGGCGAGCCGGTCGCGGTCCGCGCAGTCGGCGGCGACCACGTCGACGCGGGTGGCGCCGAGGTCGCGCAGCTGCCCGACCAGCGCGTCCACGCCGGGCGCGGCGGCGCCGCGGCGGCCGACCAGGAGCAGGCCCCGCACGCCGTGCCGGGCGACCAGGTGCCGGGCGACCAGGGCGCCCAGCCCGCCGGTGCCGCCGGTGACCAGGACCGTGCCGTCGGGGTCGAACGCGGGCGTCCCGCCGGCGGTGGTGCCGGTGCGGACCAGGCGCGGGACCAGCAGCCGCCCCGCCCGGACGGCCACCTGCGGCTCGCCGGTGGCCGCGGCGGCGGCCACCAGGTCCGGCCGCGCGTCGGCACCCGGCTCGGTGTCGACCAGGAGCAGGCGGCCGGGGTGCTCGGCCTGGGCGGTGCGCAGCAGGCCCCACGCGGGGGCAGCGGCCAGGTCTGGCACGTCCTCCGCGCCGGCGGCGACCGCGCCGGAGGTGAGCACGAGCAGGCGCGCGGCGGCGAACCGCTCCTCGGCCAGGAACCGCTGGACCACCTCCAGCAGGTCGCGGGTGGCGGTGTGGGCGGCGGCGGGCGTCTGCGCCCCGGCGGTGTGCCGGAGGACGACCACCACGCCGTCGGGCACCTGCGCGGGCAGGTCGTGGTCGGCGGGCAGCAGTTCCGGCCGCGCCTCGGGGACGGGCACGGAGGTCCAGTCGACCGCGTGCAGGGGTGCGTCGGCGCGCCGGGTCAGGCCGCCGCGCGGCGCGGTGCGGAAGGCCAGCGAGTCCGCGGTGAGCACGGGTGCCCCGGCCTCGTCGGCCAGCAGCAGCGCGAACTCGTCCGGGCCGGTGCGGCGCAGGTGGGCGCGCAGGGCGGTGGCGCCCACCGCGTGCACCCGCACGCCCGACCAGGCGAACGGCAGGCGGATCGCGTCGGGCTCGCCGCCGGTGAGCACCAGCGGGTGCAGTGCCGCGTCCAGCAGCGCCGGGTGCACGGCGAAGCGGTCGTCGCGCGCCTCCTCGGGCAGGCGCACCTCGGCGAACCAGTCCTCGCCGTCCCGCCACGCGGCGGTCAGGCCGCGGAAGGCCGGGCCGTAGGCGTACCCGCGCCCGGCCAGCTCCGGGTAGGCGTCGGCGACGCGCTCGCCGGCCGGCGGCCACGCGACCGCCCCGCCACCGGGCCCGGCGGTCTCCTGCCCGGCGGTCTCCTGCCCGGTGGTCTCCTGCCCGGCGGTCAGGGTGCCGGTGGCGTGCCGGGTCCACCCGGCGCCGGCCGCGCGGGCGTGCACGGTGAACGCGCGCGAGCCGGTGTCGTCGGCCGGGCCGACCGCGACCTGCAAGCCGACCGCGCCGCGCTCGGGCAGGAGCAGGGGCGCCTCCAGGGTCAGGTCCCGCACTCCGGGGGCGCCGACGCCCTCGCCCGCCGCGACGGCCAGCTCCAGGAAGGCGGTGGCGGGCACGAGCACCGCGCCGTCCACCTCGTGGTCGGCCAGCCAGGGGTGCTCGGCCAGGGACAGCGAGCTGGTGAGCACGGCACCGCCGCGCTCGGCCAGCTCCACCGAACCGGACAGCAGCGGGTGGTCCACCGGGTCCAGGCCCAGGCGGCGCACGTCCGGCCGCCGGCCCGGCGCCAGCCAGTACCGCCGGTGCCGGAACGGGTAGGCGGGCAGCCGGGCGGGGGCGGCGCCGGGGAAGAACGAGGCGCCGTCCAGCGGGGCGCCCGCCGCGTGGGCCTGCGCGAGCCCGGTGACCAGGGCGTCGGCCTCGGGGACGCCCGCGCGCTGGGTCGGCACGGTCGTGGCCGCGCCGGTCACGCAGGACCGGGCCGCGGCGGTGAGCACGGCGGCCGGTCCGACCTCGACGAACGTGGTGGCGCCCAGGGCCTCGGCGCGGCGGACGGCGTCCAGGAAGCGCACCGGGCGACGGACCTGGGCGGCCCAGTAGGCGGCGTCGGGGCGGTCGAGGACCTCACCGGTGACGGTGGACACCAGCGGGACGCGCGCCTCGTGCGCCCGCACCTGGCCCGCGATCCGCTCGAACTCCTCCAGCACGTCGTCCACGTGGGCGGAGTGGAAGGCGTGGCTGACCTTGAGGGCGCGGGTGCGCTTGCCCCGGTCGCGGAAGTGCCCGGCGACCCGCTCGACGTCCCGCGCGGTGCCGGAGACCACCACGGACCCCGGGCCGTTGACCGCGGCCAGCGACGCCCCGGTGCCCTCCAGCAGCGGCGCGACCTCGTCCTCGGGCGCCTCCACCGCGACCATGGCACCGCCGGGGCGGGCGGCGTTCATCAGCCTGCCGCGGGCGGTGACCAGCAGCGCCGCGTCGGCCAGGTCCAGCACCCCGGCCACGTGCGCGGCGGCCAGCTCGCCGACGGAGTGGCCCGCGACCACGTCGGGCACCAGGCCGTGGTGGGCCAGCAGCCGGGCCAGCGCCACCTCCACCGCGAACAGGGCGGGCTGGGTGAAGTCGGTGCGGTGCACCAGCTCGGCGTCGGGGGTGCCCGGTTCGGCGAACAGCACCTCGCGCAGCGGTCGCTCCAGGTGCTCGTCCAGCGCGGCGCAGACCTCGGCCAGCGCGTCGGCGAACACGGGGTGCTCCCGCGCCAGCTCGCGGCCCATGCCGACCCGCTGCGCGCCCTGGCCGGTGAACAGGAAGGCGGTGCGGCCCGCCTTGCCCGCGTCGCCGAGCACCACCGCCGGGGAGGCGGTGCCCCCGGCCAGGGCGGCGAGCCCGGCGCGCAGGTCCTCGGCGGTGCGGCCGACGACGGCGGCGCGCCGGGCGAACGCCGTCCGGCGGGCCAGGGCGGCACCGATCCCCGCCGGGTCGTCCAGCGGGGTCTCCAGCAGCCCGGCCGCCCGGGCGCGCAGCGCCTCCTCGTCCTTGGCCGAGAGCAGCCACGCCACCGGGGTGCCGGGCAGCGCGACCGGCTCGGCGGCCGGCTCCGGTTCGGCGGCCTCCAGCACCGCGTGGGCGTTGGTGCCGCTGATGCCGAACGACGACACCGCCGCGCGCCGGGGCCGGTCCCCCGCCTCCCACGGCCGGTTGTCGGTCAGCAGGGCCAGCGCGCCGGAGGACCAGTCCACGTGCGGGGTCGGCCGGTCGGCGTGCAGGCTGCGGGGCAGCACGCCGTGCCGCATGGCCTGCACCACCTTGATCACGCCGCCCACGCCGGCGGCGGCCTGGGTGTGGCCGGTGTTGGACTTCAGCGACCCCAGCCACAGCGGGGTGGAGCGGTCGCGCCCGTAGGTGGCCAGCAGCGCCTGCGCCTCGATCGGGTCGCCCAACGTGGTGCCGGTGCCGTGCGCCTCGACCAGGTCCACGTCCTCTGTGGACAGCCCGGCGTCGGCCAGGGCGGCGCGGATGACCCGCTGCTGCGAGGGGCCGTTGGGCGCGGTGAGGCCGTTGGACGCCCCGTCGGAGTTGACCGCGGTGCCGCGCACCACCGCCAGCACCGGGTGGCCGTTGCGGCGCGCGTCGGACAGCCGCTCCAGCAGCAGCAGGCCCACGCCCTCGGCCCAGCCGGTGCCGTCGGCGTCGGCGGAGAACGGCTTGCACCGGCCGTCCGGGGCCAGGCCCCGCTGCCGGCCGAACTCGATGAACATGCCGGGGGTGGACATCACGGTCACACCGCCGGCCAGCGCCAGCGTCGACTCGCCCGAGCGCAGCGACCGGACCGCCAGGTGCAGCGCGACCAGCGACGAGGAGCAGGCGGTGTCCACGGTCACCGCCGGGCCGACCAGTCCCAGCTGGTAGGCGATGCGGCCGGACATCACGCTGGCGGTGCCGCCGGTGAGCACGTGCCCGGCGACCTCCTCGGCCGAGTCGTGCATCCGGGGCCCGTAGTCCAGCGCGGTGCCGCCGACGAACACGCCGGTGCGCGTGCCGCCCAGCGCGGTCGGGTCCAGCCCGGCGTCCTCGACCGCCTCCCACGCGGTCTCCAGCAGCAGCCGCTGCTGCGGGTCCATGCCCAGCGCCTCGCGCGGGGAGATGCCGAAGAAGTCCGCGTCGAACCCGGTGGCGTCGTCCAGGAACCCGCCGCCGCGGGCGTAGGTGCGGCCGGGGCGGCCCGGGTCGGGGTGGTGCAGCTCGGGGTCCCAGCCGCGGTCGGTCGGGAACCCGGTGACCGCGTCACCGCCCTCGACCACCAGCCGCCACAGGTCCTCCGGCGAGGCCACGCCGCCCGGGTAGCGGCAGGCCATGCCGATGATCGCGACGGGGTCGTCCGCCGGCTCGGGCGCGGCGCCGGCGGGCACGGGCGCGGCCCCCGGCACGACCTCGGGCGCCTCCGGTGCGCCGACCAGCTCCTCGTCGAGGTGCGCGGCGACCGCGCGCGGGGTGGGGTGGTCGAACAGCAGCGACGAGGTCAGCCGCAGACCGGTGGCGACGGCCAGCCGGTCGCGCAGCTCGACCGAGGTCACCGAGTCGAAGCCGAGGTCCTTGAACGTGCGCTCGGCGTCCACGTCCGCGGCGGAACCGTGGCCCAGCAGCACCGCGGCGTTCCCGCGGACCAGCTCCAGCAGCGCACCCGGGCGGTCCTCGGCGGAACGCGGGCGGGCGGTCGCGGCCGGTTCCGCGGCGGCGGTCTCCTCCCCCACCCAGTACCGGCGGTGCTGGAACGGGTAGGTCGGCAGGTCGACCCGGGCACCGCCGGGGTTGAGCACGGCCCAGTCCACCGGGACGCCGCGCACGTGCGCCTCGGCCAGCGAGGTCAGGAACCGGTCCGGCCCGCCGTCGCCGCGGCGCAGCGAACCGACCACGGCCGCACCGCCGCGCTCGTCGGCGACCTGCTCCACGCCCACCGCCAGCACCGGGTGCGGCGAGGACTCGACGAACACCGCGTCACCGTCGCGCAGCACCGCGGCCACCGCGTCGGCGAAGCGCACCGTCTGGCGCAGGTTGCGGTACCAGTAGTCGGCGCCCAGCTCCTCGCCGTCGAGCAGGTCACCGGTCACCGCGGAGTAGAACGGCACCGACGCGGGTCGCGGCGCGATGTCGCGCAGGGCCTCCCGCAGCTCGGCCTCGACCTGCTCCACCTGGGCGCAGTGCGAGGCGTAGTCCACGTTCACCCGCTTGACGCGCACGTCCTCATCGGCGCACTCGGCCAGCAGCTCGGCCAGCGCGCCCGGCTCGCCGGAGACGACCACGGACGCCGGGCCGTTGACCGCGGCCAGCGACAGCCGCCCGGGCCACCGGGCCAGCCGCTCGGTCACCCGTTCGGCGGGCTCGGCCACCGACGCCATCCCGCCCGCGCCGGACAGCGACCGGATCACCCCGGCGCGCAGGGCGACCACGCGTGCGGCGTCGCGCAACGACAGCGCGCCCGCCACGCAGGCCGCCGCGATCTCGCCCTGCGAGTGGCCCACCACGGCCGCGGGCTCCACGCCGTGCGCGCGCCACAGCTCGGTCAGCGACACCATCACCGCGAACAGCGCGGGCTGCACCACGTCCACCCGCTCCAGCGCCGGGGCGCCGGGCTCGCGCAGCACCGCCTCCAGGTCCCAGTCGACCACTTCGGACAGCGCGGCGGCGCACTCGGCCATGCGGGCGGCGAACGCGGGTGCGGTGTCCCACAGCTCGACGGCCATGCCGGCCCACTGCGCGCCCTGCCCCGGGTAGACGAACACCGCCCGCTCCCCGGCGCGCGCCACGCCCTGGACGACCCCCGGCGCCGCGCCGCCCGACGCGAGGGCGTCGAGCCCGGCCAGCAACCCGTCGCGGTCGGTGCCCAGCACGACGGCCCGGTGCTCGAACCGGTCCCGCGTCGCGGCCAGCGACCAGCCGACGTCGACCGGGTCGGCCTCGCCGACGGCGGCGCGCAGCCGACCGGCCTGCTCCCGCAGGGCCTCCGCGCCGCGGGCCGAGAGCACCCACGGCACCAGCGGCGGCCGGGTGCTCGGCGCCCGCCGCGGCACACCGGGCGGCGCCTGGGACACCACGACGTGGCAGTTGGTGCCGCCCATGCCGAAGGAGCTGACCCCCGCCACGCGCGGCCCCTCGACCTCCGGCCACGGCCGGGTCTCGGTGGGCACGGCCAGGCGCAGCGCCGGGAGGTCGATCGCCGGGTTGGGGCGGGTGAAGTTGCGGTTGGCCGGGATCACCCCGTGGTGCACCGCCAGCAGCGCCTTGAGCAGGCCCACCGCGCCCGCCGCGCCCTCCAGGTGCCCGACGTTGGTCTTGGCCGAGCCCACCAGCAGCGGCGCGCGCCGGGTGGGGGCGAACACCGCGCCGAGCGCGGCGGCCTCCACCGGGTCGCCCACCGGGGTGCCCGTGCCGTGCAGCTCGACGTAGGACACCGCCTCCAGCGGCACCCCCGCCCGCTGGTACGCCTGCCGCACCACCTGCTCCTGCGCGACGCGGCTGGGCACGGTCAGGCCGGGGGTGTCGCCGTCGTTGTTCACCGCGCTGCCGCGCAGCACGCCGTAGACGCGGTCGCCGTCGTCCAGCGCCGCGCGCAGCGGCTTGAGCACGAACACCACCGCGCCCTCGCCGCGGACGAAGCCGTTGGCGCGCTCGTCGAAGGTGAAGCACTCCCCGTCCGGCGACAGGCCGCCGAACCGCTCCTCCACCACGGCGCTCTCGCCCAGCAGGTTGAGGTTCACGCCCGCCGCGATCGCCAGCCCCGCCTCCCCGGTGCGCAGGCTCTCGCACGCCAGGTGCACCGCGACCAGCGACGAGGACTGCGCAGAGTCCACGGTGAGGCTCGGGCCGCGCAGGCCCAGGTGGTAGGACACCCGGTTGGCGATCACACCGCGGTTGAGACCGGTCATGCTGTGCTGCGTCACCGCGTCCGCCCCGTGCCGCGCGACCAGGGCGGCGTAGTCGTCGCGCAGGGAGCCCACGAACACCGCGGTGCGGCTGCCCGCCAACGAGGTCGGCGCGATGGCCGCGTCCTCCAGGGCGGCCCACGCCAGCTCCAGCACGATCCGCTGCTGCGGGTCCATCATCGCGGCCTCGCGCGGCGAGATGCCGAAGAAGGACGCGTCGAAACCGGCCGGGTCGGGCAGGAAGCCACCGCGCCGGATCACCGCCTCGGGCCCCCAGCGGTCCGGCGGGGCGTCACCGAGACCGCTGCCGGCGGTGCGCAGCAGCTCCCAGAACGCCGCCGGGTCCGCGGCCCCGGGCAGCCGGCAGGAGACGCCCACGACCGCCACCGCGTCGTGGTGCCACACCCCCGGGCGGTGCTCGATCCGGCGTTGCTCGATCCGGTGCTCAATCGTCATCGCGTTCTCTGCCTTCCGGCCGTGTCCGGTCGATGGACGAGGTTCGCGGAGCGGCCGACCGGATATCCGGGGCCGAAGTCGATGTTACGAATCCGGGCGGTCCCGGAAGTTCGCCCGAGGTAATCGCCCGGTATACGCGGCGGCCCCGGCGCGCGATGAGCGGGCGGTGTGGCCGCCGCCGTTATGGTGGCCGGGACCTGGACCGGCGAGACCTGGACCGGACGGACGGACCTGTTGCCCGGCAGAGCGGCACGACCGAAAGGCGGGATCGATTTCCGATGACCAGTCAGCACACCACCGTCGAAGTTCCTCAGGACGTCCTGGACCACGTGCGGCTGTACGAGCGGTTGTTCAACGAGGGCGACGCCGAGGGGGTGGACCGGCTCTACACCGAGGACGGCATCTCCGCCTGGGAGCCGGACAAGCCGCTCTCCGGGGCGGCCCGGGGTCAGGCCCTGGCCGAGTTCCTGGCGCTGCGGCCGACCATCTCCACGCGCGTCGTGGAGGCCCACGTCGTCGACGACACCGCGCTGGTCGTCGTCGACTGGACCATCGACGTGACCGACCCCGCGGAGGGCGAGCAGCACTTCTCCGGCATCGGCATCGACGTGCTGCGCCGTGACGCGGAGGGCCGCTGGCGGCACGCGGTGGACAGCCCGTACAGCGGGGGCCGCGAGTAGCGCGCAGGCGGCACGACCCCGGCACGGCGGAAGGCGGCGCTCCCGGTGGATCGCCGCCTTCCCGTTGTCACCGGTACCGTCCTCCGCGGCCCGCGCGGACCCGCCGGGTGCTGCGCGGCCCGGGTGCTGCGCCGCTCGGGTGCTGCGCGGCCCGGGTGCTACGCGGCCTGGCCGGAGTCGGGGACCTGGTCGGGCACGGGGCGGTCGATGGCCAGTTTCCAGCGGCCGTCCGCACCGCGCGTCATGACGTCGGTGCACGTGCCGCTGATCTGCACCGGCTGCCCGTCCTCGCCGGTCATCCCGACCCGGTAGTGCACCACCAGCAGCGACGTGTCACCGGTGCGGTAGGTCTCCCGCAGTTTCGCCTCCAGTTTCGGCCCCCCGCGCAGGAACTCGGTGATGAACTCCGTGCGGGCCCGCCCGGTCAACGGCGCACCGGACAGGTTGGAGATGGCGTTGTCGTGGTAAAGGCTGTCGAAGATTCGCCCGTCGCCGGAGTTGAAGGCCCGGATGAAGACCTCGTTCTGCTGTTCCGGGTCGTCGGTCATTTCCCAGGTGCCAACAGCGTCAGCCATGCGGTTCCTCGCTTCCGTTCACCCGCGGTCGGTCACCGCCGACGCTAACGCCACCGACCTCACCGGCGCCTCACGCACCGGTAACCCCGCACGGGCCCCACCGATGACCGCTCGTCGGAAAACCCCGGTGAGGGCGGGGCGGCTCTGTTCTAATGGGCGTCCCATGCTTGACGACGGAACGTTGATCCAGAAGACGCTGCGCGTGCCGCGGTCGCCCGGCCCGACCGGTGATGGTCGGGCCGTGGCGCGGCGGTTCGACGCCGCTCTGCTCCAGGTCGGCTTCAAGGCCTCCGGTGACCTCCTGCGGCACGTGTCGGGGTTGTCGCCGGCGGCCGGTGAAGGGCTTGCCGGTCGGGTGGTCGCCGCCGTGCGCGAACTGGTCGCCGATCACATCGCCCACAACCCCTACTTCCGGGACTTCCCGCGCGGGGTTCCCGACACGACCGAGTTCTGGCTGGAGTGCCTGCGCAAGGCCGTCGGCGACGCTCCTCCCCCGCCGGTCGTCGACCTCCTCCGGTTGCCGGGGTACGGCCGCGTGCAGCACTCCTACGAGGACCTGCTGGCCGCGCACGACGAGCTGATCCCCTCGGTCCGGGACCGGCTCACGGTGCTGCACCTCGGGGGGACGTCCGCCGAGGAGGCCCGGGCGCTCTACGTCGAGCTGGCCACCAGTGCGACGCCGTTGCGGGAGGAGGACCTGGTCCTGCTCGACGGGTTGGCCCGGTCCTGCCTCGACGGGGAGCAGCCCGGGGTGGTCCCGGTGCGGGAGAACCGGGCCGTGCTCAACGCGGCCCGCCTCGCGGCCGGTCGGCCGCCGGTGGCCGTCGACACGGTGACGGACGTGTTGCGGCTGGCGTGCGCGGCCTCGGGCGGGGACGTGACGCTGGTGGAGCCGACCCGGTTCCGGTCGTTCCGCCGGGCGGAGCGCCGGGTGCTGATGGCCGCGCTGGACGCCGTGGTCGCCGCCGGTCGCGGCAAGCTCGGGGACGTGGTCACCCACCGGGGGCGGTGGCAGCGGTTGGGTGAGCGCCTGCACCCGCACGAGCACGGCGCGTTCCCGCACGCCCAGGACGTCTTCGCGGTAGCGCGCGGCGAGCGGGAGGTCCGGTCGTTCGCGGGGCGGGTCGAGGTCGCGTTCGCCGCCGGTGACGTCCTCGGGGCGGCCCGGTTGCTGTCCGGTGCCCCCGGGCGGTTGGTCCGGTCGTTGGACCGGGTGCTGCGGTCCTGCGCGCCCGGTGACGTGGAGGACGTCGTCCGGGTGGTGGGGTCGGTGCTCGGTGACGTGTCGGGACGGGTGCTGTGCTCGGTGCGGGAGCACCTGGTCAACCGCACCGCCGCCGGCTCGACGCGGGTGTTCGTGAACAAGGAGGGGCGCGGCTGGGTGACCCCCGACGAGCGTCCGGGGCTCGCCCCGGCGGTGGTCGACCGGTTGGCGGCGGCGGTGGACGACGAGTTGTCGCGCCGGCTTCCCGCGCACGAACGGCTCGTGGTGGACCCCGACGTGCTCACCCTGGCGTTGCCGCTGTCGGACAAGGCGGTCGCGGACGGTTTCGGCGTGGTGCCCCGCGGGTCCGTGACGGCGCTGGACGGCGAGCTGCTGCGGTTCTTCGTGCACTGGCGGCAGCGTGCGGAGGAGACCGACTTCGACCTGTCGGCGCTGCTGCTGGACGACGACTTCGGCTTCGCCGGGCAGGTGTCGTGGACCGCCTACGGCTCGGGTGGCGCGTACTACTCCGGTGACCTCACCGATGCCCGCGACGGCGCGACGGAGTTCATCGACGTGCCGCTGGACGGCGTGACCGCCCGGTACGTCGTGCCGCAGGTGAACGTCTACTCCGGCGAGGGGTTCGCGGACGTCGCCGAGTCGGTGTTCGGCTTCATGACCCGGGACCGCGACCAGTGGGGGCGCCCGTTCGAGCCGGCCACCGTGCGGACGCGGTCCGACCTGCGGGGTACCGGGCGCGTCGCGGTGCCGATGGTGTTCCGCCGGGACGACGACGGCTCGTGGTCGGCGAAGTGGCTGCACCTCCACCAGCGCGGCGCGACGTGGGGCAACCGGGTCGAGGGCAACCGCGTGTCGGTGGCCTTGCTCGTCAAGTCCCTGGTGGAGCGCCGGAGCACGACGGTCGGTCACGTCGTGGAGCTGTTGCGCGCCAAGGCGGGCAGCAGCACGACGTGGACGCCGGGCGCGGTGTTCACCGAACCCGTCACCTACATCGGTCTCGAACGGCCGGACGGGCTGCCCGCCGGGTCGACGGCGATCACCCTGGCGACGTTGCGGAACCTGGTGCCGCACTGACCCCGGCGTGTTGTAGGTTGCCCGGGTGAGGCCATGGGGGCACTTCCTTCTACTTCCGGATTAGTTCTCCCGCTCTCCTCCACCCGCGGTCCGCCGCCGCCCGGCCCATCGGCCCCGCGGCGGTGGACCCGAGGACCGCCGCGCGGAGCGCACGAGGGCGGCCCCACGCGTTTTCCAGGGTCTTTCGGTCTCTCACGGCCCCGGTGCGGAAGCGCTCGACCGGGACCGGGGACGACGCGATCCGGACCTCGCCGGTACCCGCCGGCGGGAACACCCGGTCGCCCTTTCACGTGTGGGGATTCTTTCTTCGGCCCTCGTGCGGGGAGGGCGGGATGGGCGGGCTGCGGGCCGGTTGCGGCCGACAACCGCACGGTCGCGCTGAACCCGGTCTCGCCCGAGGAGGGCGAGGTGTCGATCCGCGACTACCGGCTGCACCGGGAGCGGCCGGCGGAGGGACTGGGCACGGACCCCGGCGCGGACGCCGAGGCGCTGTTCACCGCGGTCTCCGGGCGGTCGGGCGCGCGCATCGCCTCCTGGGCGGCGGTCCGCCCCGGCCCTCCGGATCGCCGCCCGGTTGCGCGACCGTCCCGTGTGGACGAACGCCGACTTCGCGCGCCGGCCGGGACGAGCACGGCGGACGTGGAACCGCTGCCCGACGACCGGCACGACGCCCACCTGCTCGGCCAGGGGGAGGCCCGGCGGCAGGCCGAACGGGCGCGTGATCGGGCCGGGTCGCGCGGGGTCGCCGAATCGGTTTCCCGCATTGCGCGGACTATATCCGTAATATACCCGCCGCGCCGTACCCCCGGAAGTAACCGGCAGTTCACCGGAGCACCGAAGGCGCTTCCGGACGACCCCCGATCCCTCCCCGAAGAAGGTTGCGACGGCCCTCTCGCCGCTTGTACGCTCCAGAGGACAGTACGTGTGTTTGCGTAGTGTCGAACTACGGCGACTCCGAGAAAGGGCCCAGAAACACATGAGCACCACGAGCACCCTCCTTCCGCATGCCCTCTTACCCCCGTCCGACAGTTCCCGAGAAACAGCCGAATGGGTCGCGAAGGTGACGGAAATCGCCCCGCTCATCACCGAGCACCGCAAGGGCGCGGACGAGGCCAGGCGCACACCGGAAATCGTGGTGGACGCCCTGCGCGCCGCCAACCTGCACCGCATGTGGGTGTCGAAGGAGTTCGGCGGCGGCCAGGTCGGCATCGAGACCGGGTCGGCCGTCGTGCAGGCGCTGGCGCGCCTGGACGCCTCCGTCGCCTGGCAGGTCGGCGTCCAGGGCGCCATCGGCCGGCTCTCCGACTACCTGCCCGAACCGGCGGCCCGCAAGCTGTTCAAGGACCACTCGGGCCTGGTCGTCGGCGGGGTCAACCCGTCCGGCACGGCCGAGGTCGTCGACGGCGGGTTCCGCCTCAGCGGCCAGTGGGCGTTCGCCAGCGGGTACGCGCACGCCGACTGGATCGTCTGCTCGGCCTTCGTCACCGAGGGCGGCAAGCCGCGGACCACGCCGGCCGGGCGGGAGACGCGCATGGTGTTCGTGCCGGTGGCCGAGACCCGGCAGCTGGACACGTGGCACACCGTCGGCCTGCGCGGCACCGGCAGCAGCCACTACACGGTGGCCGAGACGTTCGTGCCCGAGGAGTTCACCGTCGCGGGCCTGGACACGCTGCGCCCGCCGGCGGCCCGCCCGTCGCGCGCCTACGCCGTGGGCTACTACGACTTCGGCCCGTTCACGTCGGCGTCCACCGCGCTGGGCATCGCGCAGGACGCGCTCGACGCGTTCCGCGAGCTGGCCACCGCGAAGACGCCGACGGGCGCCGCCACGACGCTCGCGTCCAGCCACACCGCGCAGGAGCGGTACGCGCGCTACGAGATGCTCGTGCGCACCGCCGGCGTCCTGCTGCGGGACACCGCGCGCGAGGTCGTCGCGCACGGCGAGGACGGCGGCGACGCGCTGTCCGCGCTCGTCCGGGTCACGGCGGCCAGCGTCGCCGAGCACACCGTGGCCGCCGTGAACGGGCTCTACCAGCTCGCCGGTTCCAGCTCGCTCTACACCACCAGCAGGCTGGAGCGGTGCTTCCGGGACATCAACTCGGCGACCAAGCACATCACCCTCTCCTCGTCGCACTTCGAAACGGTCGGGCAGTACCTGCTCGGGGGCCCGTTGCAGATGCGCCGCTGATGTCGACCGGCAATTCCTGACCAGCTGACCAGAGAGCAGCAGCACCGCGCCGGAACACCGGCCCACGCGCCGGTCCGGCGTACCACAAAAAATGGGGTGGGAAATTCCGTGGAAACCATGAAGGCGCTTCAGCTGATCGCTCCGCGCAAACTCGTCATGGCGGAAATGCCGTTGCCGGAGACCCCGAGCGACGGTGTGCTGATGAAGACCCGCTGCGTCTCGATCTGCTCGACCGACATCTCGTTCTTCGAAGGGCACCTGTTCCCGTCGGAGTACCCGGTCGTGCTGGGCCACGAGTACCTGGGCGAGGTGGTGGAACTGGGCTCCGGCTTCTCCGCGGCCGACGGCCACGTCCAGGTCGGCGACCGCGTCGTGTACTGGGGGCAGACCGACTTCGGCGGGTTCGCCGAGTACCGCTCGTTGCGGCCGATCTTCTCCGGGCAGGTCGTGGAGGACGTGTTCCCGGCGGACCGCAACTTCTTCGACGACCAGCGGGCGGCGGCGGTGCGCGTGCCCGAGGAGCTCGACGACCTCCAGGCGTCGTTCATCGAACCGACGACCGGCGCGCTGCGGGCGATCCTCACCCACCCGCCGAAGGTCGGCGACCGGGTGCTGATCCTGGGCAGCGGCCCCATCGGCGTCATCGCCGGCAGCATCATCAAGCGGTTGCTCGCGCCGAACTCCGTGGTGTCGGTGGACGCGAACCCGCAGCGCAACGCGTTCGCCCAGGAGCACTTCTCCGAGCGCGCCTACCTCCCCGACGAACTGCGGGAGGAGGTCGCGGACAGCACGTTCGACTACGTCTTCGACGCGCTGCCCACCATCCAGGGCGTGGACGAGGACAAGGACCCGCGCCGCCTCGCGATGCGCAAGCTCAAGCCGCGCGGCCGGTACGTGCTCTACGGCGCGTCGCAGGAGATGCAGAAGTTCGACACCTGGCTGATGCTGGCCAAGGGCATCAACATCATGTCGGCGCCGTTCGACGTGACGAGCTTCCCCATGCACAAGACGGCCAACGTGATCGCCTCGGCGATGCAGATGCTGCTGTCGGGCGTGGTGGACGGGCGGCGGCTGCTGTCGTCGGTGCACAGGTTCTCCGAGTACGACAAGCTCGTCACCGTGCTGGAGAACTACCGGGGCACGACCCACCTGAAGACCATCGTCGACTTCAGGTAGGCCGGGTGCGCCGGTCACAACGTCGTGACCGGGTCACGCCGCGGCACCCGACGGCCCCCGGCGGCGGCGCGGGTCGGTGGGGCGATCACGCGGTGGCGTCCCCCGCGGTCAGCGCGGCCACCAGGTCGGCGACCGCGGTCATGTCCGCCGTGGTCGCGGGTTCCCACGCGGGCCGGCCGCGCAGGTGGGCCAGGAAGGCGACGAGGGCGTCCCCCGCCGCCGGCGGCGGGAAGTGGCGCGTCCCGGGGGCGGTGGTCGGCGTCCCGGGAGTCGTGGTCGGAGTCCCGGGAGTCGTGGTCAGGGTCCCGGGGGCGGTGGTCGGCGTCCCGCGCACGGTCAGCGTCCCGCCGTGCACGGTCAGCGAACCGGCCGTGCCCTCGACGTGCAGGTGGAACCCGCCGGGCCGGGCGGTCCAGCCCGCGTGCAGCGTGGTCGGCGTGCCGCCCCAGTCGACCAGGGCCGCGCCGCCGGAGTCGACCGGCAACCCCGCCGCGGGCCGCAGGGCCGCCGCGCACGCCGTCAGCCGCGTGCCCGGGCGCAGCCAGAGGAGCAGGTCGAGCAGGTGCACGGCCAGGTCGGCGAAACCGCCCACCCCGCCGCAGCGCGGGTCGAGCATCCACGGCACCTCCCGCAGCGCGCCGTCGCACAGGCCGGGGTGCGTGAGGCGCGCGTGCGCGGACACCAGCTCCCCCAGGTCGTCGAGCGCCCGGCGGGCCACCCGCAGCGCGGGCGCGCAGCGCAGGAACATCGCCGTGGTGACCGGGACCGGGCTCACGTCCAGCAGCGCCGCCAGCCACCGGGTGGACCCGCGGGTCGAGGTGAGCGGCTTCTCCACGAGCGCGGGCACGCCGGCGGCCACCACCCGGGGCAGCAGGACGGCGTGCTCCGCGGTGGTGGAGTCGACCACCGCGGCGTCCGCGGACCGCAGCGCGTCGACCGGGTCGGTCACCTCGCGGGCGCCCGGCACCGGCACGCCCCGGTCGCCCCGGTACACCGCGACGAGTTCCACGTCCGGGTCGGACCGCAGCACGTCCAGGTGATCCGGCAGGTGGATGTGCGCGGTGCCGAGCAGGGCCACGCGGAGCCGGCTCACCCCATGCCCACCGGGTGGGTGAAGGACCGGTCCCAGTAGGTGAGCGGGACGTGGTCGGCGCGGTAGGCGGCCTGCACGAGCCCGACGAGGATGGTGTGGTCACCCGCGTCGATCGACTGGTGCGCGGTGCAGGCGAGCCGGGCAGAGGCCGTGAGCAGGCCGGGCAGGCCCAGTTCGCAGGAGACCGCGTCCTCGGCGGCGAAGCGGTCGGACCCGGACCTGGCGAACCGCAGGGCCACGTCGGCCTGGTGCCGGCCGAGCACGTTGACGAGGTAGCGGTCGGCGGTGCGGAAGGCCGCGTGGGTGCTCGCCGACTTGGCGAGGCACACCAGGACCAGCGGCGGGTCGAGCGACACGGAGCAGAACGCGCTGCCGGTGAAGCCCCAGCGCTTGCCCTGCTCGTCCACCGTGGTCACGACGGCGACGGGTGCGGGGACCTTCGCGAGGGCGGCGGTGAACTCGGCGGGACCGACGGGCATCGGGACCTCCAGGTCGGTGTGGCGGGAGGGGGCCCGGGCGGCCGGGTACGGGGGGGTACCCGGCCTCCCGGGCTCGGGCCGCGCGGCCTGGGGGAACCGCGCAGTGGTCCGGGGGCGGACGGCGGGTCCGGGGTCAGACGGCGGTCGCCGACCGCGGTTCGGGCACGTCGGCCGGCGCGGGGGTCCGGACGGCCCTCGGCAGCGCGAGGGTGAGCAGCAGGCCGACGAGCATCCCGGCGGCGGTGACCAGCACCGCGACGTACCCGCCGTCGGCGGTGGCCGAGCGCAGCAGGTCGCCCTCCCGGTCGCCGACGCCCGCGTTGGCGATGGCGATCAGCACGGCGAGTCCGACGGCGTTGCCGAGGTTGAGCGTGGTGGACGCCATGCCCGACGCCACGCCCTGCTCCTCGGGGGCGACACCGCTCGACGCCGCGATCCACATGCCCGTCCAGGAGATGCCCTGGCCGATGCCGGACACCACGAGGCCGGGCACGAGCGTGAGGAACGTGCTGTCCACGTCGAACCCGACCGCCAGCACGGCGGTGCCGACGACGCCGACGCCGAACCCGGTCAGCAACGTGGTGCGCGTGCCCAGGCGGGTCGCCATCCGCTCGCCGAGCTGCGTGCCGAGGGCGATGGCGACCGACGGCACGAGGAACGCCAGGCCGCTCTGGAGGGCGCTGAAGCCGTGCACGCTCTGGAGCAGGACGGTCAGGAAGTACGGCAGGGCGCCGAACGTGGCCATGTAGACGGCCGTGACGGTGACCGCGACGACGAGGCTGCGGTTGCCGAACAGCCGGAAGGGCATCAGCGGGTCGGCGCTGCGGCCCTCGATGACCGCGAACGCGGTCAGCAGCAGCACGGCGAGCACCGCGCTCACCACGACCGGCGTGGCGCCCCAGCCGACCTCGGGCCCCTGGACCAGCACGAACACCAGCAGGGTGGCGCCGCCGGTCACGGTGAGCGCGCCGGGCAGGTCGAAGCGGCGGCGTTCGCGACCGCGCGGGTCGGCGGGGATGACGAGCAGCGCGGCGATCGCGACGATCCCCGCCAGCGGCACGTTGACGAAGAAGACGGCGGGCCAGCCGAACGCCTCCGTGAGCACGCCGCCGAGCAGCGCGCCCACCGTCAGGCCGCTCGCGCCCGCGCCGCCCCACACGGCCAGCGCCCGGTTGCGCTTGGGCCCCTCCTCGAACAGGGTGTTGATCAGCGACAGCGTGGACGGCAGCAGCAGCGCGCCGCCGATGCCCTGCACCGCCCGCGCCACGATGATCACCGTCGGGGAGGTGGCCAGGCCGCCCGCCAGCGACGACACCGCGTAGATCGTCAGGGCGAGCACGAACATCCGCCGCCGCCCGAGCAGGTCGGCCGCGCGTCCGCCGAACAGCAGGAACCCGCCCGCGAACACCATGTAGGCGCTGACCACCCACTGCTGGGTCTGGCCGGAGAAGCCGAGCTCGGCACCGATGTCGGGCAGCGCCACGAAGACGATGTTGATGTCGAGGGAGAAGATCAGCTGGGCCAGCGCGAGCAGGGTGAGACTCAGCCCCAGCCCGCGGCGCGCCGGCGTGGACGCGGAGGTGGACATGGCGTGCCCTTCTTAAACAGTACGCGGATTGTCGAACAGTCGGATCGTACGACAACCCACGTACCGAGTGGAAGGGTCAGTACGAAAGTTCGCGTGCACACGTATCTTCGGGGTTACACTTGACGACGTGACGCACCACCACCCCGAGCGGGACCAGATCAGGCTGGAGAACGTGCTCACCGCACTGGGCAACCCCATGCGCCTCGCCGTCGTCCGGGCGCTGGCCGGCGGTGGCGAGCACGCCTGCGGCACCGTGCTGAGCAAGGAGATCTCGAAGTCCACGCTCACCCACCACTGGCGGGTGCTGCGCGACAGCGGGGTCATCCGGCAGCGGCCGTCGGGGCGGGAGAACCTGCTCTCCCTGCGGCGCGAGGACCTCGACGCCCGGTTCCCCGGCCTGCTCGACGCGGTGCTCAACGGCGTCTTCAGCGCCCCGGAGACGGTCGACCAGTACGCCGCGTCCTAGCACCGGCTCCGCGCCCACCGCGCCGATCCCCGCCCACCCCGGTGGGCGCAGGCCACGTGCCGGAGCGGAAGTGCTTGAGCCACAACGCACCCCGGTGGCGAAAGGCCCTCGGAGGGTGGCGCGACCTCGCTACGATGGCCCGGTGACCCCAGGAGAGGGCGTTACCGCGAGGCAGGCGTCGA